>JASLKK010000005.1 GCA_030747595.1 Acidimicrobiales bacterium
AGCATCACCACCAGGAGCATCACCACCAGGAGCATCACCACCGGCACCGCCACCAGGAGCATCACCACCAGGAGCATCACCACCAGGAGCATCACCACCGGCACCGCCACCAGGAGCAGCGTCAGAAGGAGGAGCAACCTCAGAAGGAGGAGCAGGAGCAGCGTCAGGAGGAGGGCCAGCGTCAGGAGGAGGGCCAGCGTCAGGAGCAGGGCCAGGAGCAGGACCAGGAGCAGGGCCAGGAGCAGGGCCAGGAGGAGGTTGGAAATCTTGAGCTGCAACAGTGGTCGGGATCATGACCGTCACCAGAATTGCAAGGAGGACCACTCGGATTGTCCGTCGTCCTACTGATCGCATAACTGCCCCTCCTCATCATCCTCGTACGGGATGCCCGCTCGAGGACCCTTTAGCTTCTTCTGGCCCGGCTAGGCAACGTTGACATACTGGCCTGACCGCGTCCAACCAAACGCGTTCTTCCAGGTGTGGTCAGAGCACCTCGCGCGTGTAGCGGACCACCGCCTCGAGTTCCTCGGGGTCGTACCGGCCGCTGAAACCTGGCATGGAACCCTGTCCATCGGTCACCACTGTGAGCTGGTCGGCCAACACTGGGAACCGAATCTCCACCGAGACCAGCGACGGCCCCCTTCCCCCGGAACCGTCGGAACCGTGGCAGGACGCACACGCCTTCCCCCAGATCTCCCGACCCCTTACCAGAGCGGGATCTGCCGACCCGTCGTCGGCCCCGGGAACCTGTGGGGGGCTGGCACAGGACGCCCCGAGAACGGCCAATACCAGGAACAGAGCGCAGTGGAGTCGCATCGAACGTCGACGATACTGACGGCATGGGATTTGACCCGCGACGCCCCCACCACCGGCGCCCCAGCGATGTCCTCTACGTGGGTGCTGCCGTCGTCGTGGCTGTACTCCTTATCGCCTGGACGCTCTTCCTGTGACCTGCCAACCACCAACCGGCCACCCACGCGGGACGACCTCCTGAGATGGACAACCCCGAGATCCTGGGCGAACTGGAAGAGCGTTTCATCCATCCCTACCAGGCCACCAAGACCTACCTATGCCCGGGCTGCAACCGGGAGATCCCGCCGGGACTCGGACACTTAGTCATCGTCCCTGTCGACGTGCCTGACATGCGTCGCCATTGGCACCGAGGCTGCTGGACCAGACGCCGACCCGCCGAATCGCCACCATGGCAGCGACCATAGGGAACAGGATGTGGCGGCGACCCTCAGCAGGAACGCCGCAGCGGGATCAGAACTCCCGCTTCTCCTTGACCTTGGCACGCTTACCGATACGGTCGCGGAGGTAGTAGAGCTTGGCCCGACGGACGTCACCGCGGGCCCCGACCTCGATGCGGTCGATAATCGGTGAATGGACCGGGAAGGTCCGTTCCACGCCGACGCCGAAGCTCAGCTTGCGTACGGTGAACGTCTCACGGACCCCGCTGCCCTGACGGCGGATGACCACGCCTTCGAAGAGCTGCACCCGCTTCCGGTTGCCCTCAACAACGCGGACGTGCACCTTCAGGGCATCGCCGGCGTTGAAGTCGGGAACGTCGTCCCGGAGGTTCTGGTGATCGACGAGATCGGTGGGCTGCATGGCTCGTCCTCGAGAGGCTCGTGGCCCGTCAGACAGATCGGGCCGTTCGTGGTTCCGTCCCCGGACGGGAGGAGACCGATCGGCAAGCATACGGCCATCGACCGTGGACGACACCGGGACGACCGACCGCCCGTTGTGCCGTCTGGCTCAATCGTTCGGGTCAGGTGTCCCGAACTCGTCGAGAAGGTCCTGGTCGGCCTCGGTGAGGCCGCCACGCTGTTCGATCAGGTCCGGTCGTCGCTCGATCGTGCGAGCTAGTGCTGCGGCCCGGCGCCACCGGGCGACCCTCGCGTGATCGCCCGACAGGAGCACATCGGGAACGGACAAGGCACGGAACTCGGCCGGGCGGGTCCAGTGCGGGTACTCAAGAAGACCGTCGGTGAACGACTCGTCCTCCGGCGAAGCGCTGTTTCCCAGCACCCCGGGTCGAAGCCGCGCCACAGCCTCGATGACCGCCAGGGCAGCTAGTTCGCCGCCGGCCAACACGTAGTCGCCGAGCGAGAGCTCGTCGTCACACAGCTCGGTTCGGATCCTCTCGTCTACCCCCTCGTAACGGCCGCAGAGCAGCGAGAAGCCATCGAGCGCGGCGAGTTCCACGGCTACCGACTGGTCGAAGCGTCGGCCGGCCGGGCTGAGCAGGATCAGCGGTCGCGGGGGTTCGACGAGTTCAACGGCGGCGAAGACCGGTTCGGGCATCATCACCATGCCCGCTCCCCCGCCGAACGGACTGTCGTCGACCGTGCGATGGGCATCGGTGGCGGCCATCCGCAAGTCGTGTGCCCGGACATCGAGGTGGCCTGCGTCGGAGGCCCGGCCCAGGATGCTCTCACCTGTGTAGGCCCCGATGAGGCCCGGGAAGAGAGTGAAGACGTCGACACGGAGCGTCATGGCGTCTGGTCCGGATCAGCGTCCGAGGCAACCTCGGGATCAACGTCGTCGCCGTCGAGGAGGCCGACGGGCACGTCCACGTCGATACGAACACCCGGCTCGAAGGCCGTCAGGAAGACCAGCGGGACCAGTCGGCCATCATCCAACTCGAGAAGGTCGCTGGCCGGGTTTTCGAGGACCCCCGTCACGACACCGTGCTCGACCCCGTGCTGGTCCACCACCACGGATCCCATCAACTGGTGGATCCAAAGCGTGTCGTCGTCCGGGTCGTCGATCGGCGGCGCACTCAGCACCACCCCGCGCCACGCGTCGGCAGCCTCACGGTCGGGAATCCGGTCAAACCGGACCAGGTACCGATGCTGGTGGGGTCGACTCGACTCCACCGTGATCGCACCACGGTCGGTCTGGAGTTCGGCTCCGGGCGCGAGGCGCTCGGTGCGGTGGGTTATCAGACTGACGACGACCTCCCCGCGCACTCCATGGGGCTTGTCGATTCGGCCAACCTCGAGCAGGGCTGGCCCATCGGGATCCGGCCCACCGTCCATCGGACGGTCAGTCGACGAAGTCGACGTCGATCTCGGTCTCGTCGTTGACCGCGGCAGCCCGGACAATGGTCCGGATGGCGTTGGCCACCCGGCCGCGACGGCCGATGACGCGACCCATGTCGCCGTCGGCGACGGTCACCGAGAACGTGCACCGCTCGTCGCCCGAAGCCTGGATGCGGACCTCGTCAGGCTGCTCGACGATGGTCTTGATCAGGTACTCGAGGACGCTCTCAGCAGTCGGGGCTTCAGCGCTCATGATTCCTCCTCGACGGTCTCTTCAGCGGCCGCCTCTTCCACGGGGGCCTCCTCGACGGAAGCTTCCTCAGCAGGCGCCTCCTCAACGGCCTCTTCAACGGCCGCCTCCTCCACGGAAGCCTCCTCGACAGGCGCCTCCTCAACGGCCTCTTCAACGGCCGCCTCCTCCACGGAAGCATCCTCGACAGGCGCCTCCTCAACGGCCTCTTCAACGGCCGCCTCCTCAACGGAAGCCTCCTCGACAGGGGCCTCCTCGACAGGGGTCGCCACTACTTCGGGCTTCGGCTCGGGCGCCGCAGTCACGCTGGTGCCGGCAGGCTGACCCTTGAACTCGTCCCAGGCTCCGGTGATCTTCAAGAGCTTCTCGACACGCTCGGTCGGCTGGGCGCCGTTGCGCAACCAGCCCACCGCCTTCTCGTTGTCGATCTCGATCACGGACGGATCACGGCGGGGGTCGTAGAAGCCGACTGCCTCGATGATGCGGCCGTTTCGCGCCTTGCGCGAGTCGGCGGCAACCACCCGGTAGGTCGGCTGCTTCTTCTTTCCCATCCGCATGAGGCGGAGCTTCACGGCCACGTCGGTACCACTTTCTTGTCAGTCAGGATGATTCATCTGGCCCCCGCACGGTCTGGCGGGGGACCCTGGACACGGTGGAGTTGCGCCCATTCGGTCGTCCAGTCTGCCGGGATCCACGTCGTTTTCCAGCCTCCATGACCGGATCAGCCCCGTGACGCCCGACATGCCGTTCGACATCTTCCAGAGAAACCCGGCGGCACCCTCGAGAGGAGCCCGACCCGAGGGCCCTACGGCCTCCCCGGGGAACCCTCGCCGGGGAGACCGAGACCACCTGGGACACCGCCTGGCGTCTCGCCCAGCCCGGGCAGCGAAAGGCCCTTCTTCTTGTCGATCGGCGCCGGCCCAAGTGCCGTCGTCCGACCACCTCCGCCCCTTCGACCCTTGCCCCGGCCCTTACCAGCAGAAGGCCTGCCACCAGAGCGCCGACCCTTGCCGCCCATTTGCTTCATCATCTTTCGCATTTCACGGAACTGGCGGACCAACTGGTTGATCTCGTTGGGCTGGGTGCCACTGCCCGCAGCGATCCGTGCCCGACGGGAACCGTCGATGACGTCCGGGGCGGCCCGCTCACCGGGAGTCATCGAGTGGATGATCCCCTCGATCCGGTCGATCCGGCGTTCATCCACTTCGGCATCCACACCCTTCAGCTGTTGGGCCATCCCGGGGACCATTCCCATGATGTTGCTGAGCGGCCCCATCTTCCGAAGGGCCTTGAGCTGCTCGAGAAAGTCGTCGAGGGTGAAGGTCCCGTCCATGAGGCGGGCGGCGGCAGCCTCAGCCTCGGCCTGTTCGAACGATTCTTCGGCCTTCTCTATGAGCGTTTCGACGTCGCCCATACCCAGGATCCGACTGGCCAGGCGGTCCGGGTGGAACAGGTCAAAGTCCTCTAGGGCCTCCCCAGTCGACGCGAAGGCGATGGGACGACCCACCACCTCCTTGACGCTCAGCGCTGCACCGCCCCGGGCGTCGCCGTCCAACTTGGTGAGCACAACCGCGTCCAGTGAGAGCCGGGCATGGAAAGCCTCAGCTGTGTTGACGGCGTCCTGGCCGATCATGGCGTCGACAACCAGGAGGGTGTGGTCCGGGTCGAGTACCGCCGCCATTTCGGCCACCTCGGCCATCAGGTCATCGTCAACGGCCAGGCGCCCCGCCGTGTCACAGATGACGACGTCACGTCCCAGGCTGCGGGCCTGCGCCAGACCGGCACGAGCCACGGAGACCGGGTCGGTGGCCTCGCTGAACACCGGTACGTCGATGCGGGCAGCCAACGTCCGTAACTGCTCGACGGCCGCCGGGCGTTGGAGATCAGCCCCGATCAGCATCGGGTTTCGTCCTTGGGCCTTGAACCAGCGGGCCAACTTCGCTGCCGTGGTCGTCTTGCCTGATCCCTGGAGGCCGGCGAGCAGCACCACCGTCGGAGGCTTAGATGCGTAGGTCAGCCGATGGGTCTCGCCTCCGAGCACCCCGGTGAGCTCCTCGAGCACGATCTTGACGACCTGCTGTCCGGGATTGAGGGCTCCGCTGACCTCGACGCCGACGGCCCGCTCGCGGATCCGATCCTGGAAGGTCCGAACCACCGACAGGTGAACGTCGGCCTCCAACAGGGCTACCCGAAGCTCGCCGAGGAACTCTTCGACGTCTTCGGGACCGAGCCGACCTTTGCCCCGGATCCGTTTTAGGACCCCCTCGAATCGACTACTCAGACTCTCGAACACGGTCGGCTTCTCCTCAGGCCGTCACATCAACGGCGAAGAGTGCGTCCACGAAGTCCACCGGGTCGAACTCGACGAGGTCGTCGGCGCCCTCACCCACCCCGACCAGCTTCACCGGAATACCCAGGTCCTCCTGCACGGCGACCACGATGCCGCCCCGGGCCGAACCGTCCAACTTGGTCAGCACGATGCCGGTCACGGCAGCCACCTCAGCGAACTGCCGGGCCTGGATCAATCCGTTCTGCCCAGTGGTGGCATCTATAACCAACAGCGTCTCGGTCACCGTGCCTGAGCCCTTCTCCGCCACCCGCCGCACCTTGGCCAGCTCGTCCATCAGGTTGGACTTCGTGTGGACACGACCGGCCGTGTCGGCCAGGACGAGGTCGGCACCTCGGGCCGCCGCGTGTTCAACGGCGTCGAAGACCACAGAGCTGGGATCGGCGCCCTCCGCGCCCCGCACTACCGGCGCACCGGCGCGATCGGCCCACATAGCCAACTGGTCGGCCGCCGCGGCCCGGAAGGTATCGCCAGCAGCAAACACCACATGACGGCCCGCGTCAGCCTCACGGCCACCCAACTTCCCGATGGTCGTCGTCTTGCCCACCCCGTTCACACCGACGAACAGCCACACCGACGGACTTCCGCCAAGGGCCAGCGAGCGATCGGCGCCACCCAGACGATCCACGAGAACCGACTTGAGGATTCCCAGCACCCCGTCGACGTCGTCCACGCCCTCACGCCCAACCCGCTGGCGGACCTCGTCCAACAACTCGTCAGCTGTCGCCACGCCGACGTCGGCCAAGATCAGGGCGTCACCCAGTTCCTGCCAGATGCGATCGTCGACCACCTCGGATGCACGGATCGTGGCGAGGTGCGAAGACCATGCGTCGCGGGCACGACCGAGACGGGAGCGGAGACCCATGGCCCGAAAGGCTACCGGTGGGGTTCCGATCCGAACCCGGGCCGGAACCGGGCTGAACGTTGGGTCAGTCGTCCGCGTCCCCGCCGGTAGACGGTTCGGTGAACTGGTCGTCGAGAGCACCCAGATCGACCTCGATCAGGAGGATCTCTCCATCTCGGTCCACCTCCAGGTCGACCGACGTTCCCGGCAAACGAATCTGGATGTCGGCCCGCAACGCCGGCATGTCCCGGATGAGCCGACCATCGGAGCGGAAGATCCGGTCGCCCTCCAGCAGACCCGCACCGCTGGCCGGAGATCCCTCGATGACCTCCACGATGACCGCCCCGAAGTTGCCGTCGGTCGGGGACTCGCCTCGGATCCCCAACCACGCGGTCCCAACCGGCTCGCCGGTGATCAGACGGCGGGCCACCAGGACCACGGTGTCACTGGGCAGGGCAAACCCCAACCCGATATTTCCTCCGGTAAAGGCTCCACCAATTTGAATCGAGGTGTTCATCCCGATGATCCGGCCGTCACGGTCAGCTAGCGGGCCACCCGAGTTGCCCGGATTGATCGGGGCATCAGTCTGGATCATGGCCACGCCGGCACAGTCGGCGCCCGCCCCCGACTCGCAGCCGTAGGAATCGATGACCCGACCAAGGGCACTCACAATGCCCGCGGTCACCGTCCGATCCAGGTCGAACGGACTGCCGACGGCCACCGCCAACTGTCCAACCTCCAGGTCCTCGCTAAAGGCGAACACGGCGGGCACCAGGCCATCTGCCGGCTCGACCAACTCGAGCACGGCGACGTCGCGTCGCACGTCGACGCCGACCACCGTGGCGGCGATCTCCCGGCCGCTGGGAAGCGTCACGAGAATCTCGTCGGCGCCGTCCACCACATGGGCGTTGGTGACGATCCGCGACTCGTCGAACACGATGCCCGAGCCGTGACCCTTGTCGATCGCTGTAACGAGCACAACAGTGTCCCGCAGGGCCTCGGCCACCGCCACCACCGGTTCCTCGCCCGAATCGTCAACGGGTGCCTCCGCGAAGAGTCGGGCCACCAATGCCTCGACTTCTATTGCCGTCAGGCCCGCCGACTCTTCCACGAGGCGACTGACCACAGCCTCCACCTCGCTCTGGTCGAGGCCTGCTGCCTCTTCGACCACCGTCGACACGATGGAGGACACCTCGGCGGAACTGAGCCCCTCGGTCTCGGCCCCGCGATCGGCCAAGCGGTCAGCCACGATGGCTTCCACGTCGGCTGTGGAGAGGGTGTCGGAGGACTCGACCCCAGCGGACTCACGGGCGAGGATCTCCCGGACCTCGTCAGCGGTCAGACCCGACGATTCGCCCACACGCACCCGCTCGACCAGGTCGGCCACCACGTCGGCAGAGAACGCCAGGTCGTCATCGTCGCCCCGGAGCATCCAGCCGGCAACCGCACCGGCCACCAGGGCGGCCACCAGCACGGCGATGGCGAACACGCCGGCCAATACCCGGCCGGTGAGGCGTAGCGGCGCCTCGATCGGCGGCACGGGAGCCGGGAGCAGTCCCGGAAAAGACGGCTCGTCGGGACGAGGCGGCGTAACCGAACCGGCCCGGCGGCCGACCTCGATACTCCGTCGCTCAACGGATCGTGGAATCGGCTGTTCCTCGGGGCTCGATTCTTCAGGCATGGAGGAGAAGGTAGACGGAACAGGGCGCGTTACCGACGCAGCGCGCCTATGACCGCCCCGGCGACCGCGCTGACGGTCTCGCCTCAGATGCGGTCCCTACGGGACACGATCCGGTCCACGTACCGGGGTAACCACACGGCGAAGGTCGCACCTTCGCCCGGGACGGACCGGACGGTGGCTCGTCCCCCATGACCCTCGGCGATCTGTCGGACGATGGCCAGACCCAGCCCTGACCGTCCTACCTCCCGAGCTGATGCCCGGTCGCCCCGCCAGAATCGCTGGAAAACATGTTCGAGGTGCTCGACGGCGATTCCTGGCCCGTCGTCGACCACCGATACCCACACCATGTCGTCATCGCGGCCGGTGGCCACCCGAACCACCCCGCCACCGTCCGACACCCGAATGGCGTTGCTCAACAAGTTGGCCACCGCCCGCCGGAGGGCAGCCGCGTCGGCCAATACGTCAAGGCCCGATCGTTGCTCGAGCTCCAGCACTACGCCCGCCCGTCCGGCCGCCGCTCCGAAGTCCTCAACTGTCTCGCCCACCACCACTGCCAGGTCCAGTGGTTCTCGGGTCGCATCGGGTCGCTCGTGGTGGGCATATAACAGGAGGTCGTCGACCAGAACCGACATCCGCTCAGCCGCCCGCAGGGCAACCGACCCGGCGGCCCGAAAGTCCTCAGGCGAGGCATCCGGATCGGCCATGACGACATCGAGGTTGGTCCGCAGCACGGCTAGCGGGTTTCGGAGCTCGTGGGAGGCTTCGGCCACGAACCGGCGCTGACCCTCGAAGGACTCGTCGAGTCGGCCCAGCATCTCGTCGAACGTGTCAGCTAGGTCACGAAGTTCGTCCGACGGTCCACCCAGGTCAATGCGACGCGACAGGTCGGTGGCGGTGATCTCACGGGCCACCGCCGAGATCCGGCCAATAGGACGGAGCACCAGGCCGGCCACGTACCACCCGACCACCAGGCTCCCGAGGAACAAGCCAGCCAACGCGGTGAACGAGTAGGCCCGCAGCCGTTCAAGGGCTCGCCGGTTGACCTCTTCCTCGAAGATCACCAGCCACGGCCGGGCCGGCCGGTCGTCGGGGGTCAGCGAAGCGGGCTGCTCGGCGGCCCCGTCCGTCGTGCCAGCAGTGGCACCTTCAGCAGCGCCGTCGGCCAACTGCTCGAAACGAGCCAGACGCGACATGGGTTCATCCGACAACGCCCGAGACAGGCCCAGGTAGATGGCCCCGATCATCACGGCAGCTAGAGCGAACAGGACGATCGAGTACAGCAGGGCCAGACGGGTCCGCAGGCTGCCGAACCGGTCAGGCATCCGGTCGGCCATCCCGACCACGGACGCCTTCACCCGTCGGTCCCGTCTTTGACTCCCGGATCAAAAAGCCGGTAACCGGATCCGACCACCGTCTCGAGTGCTGGATCCTCATCGCCCACCGTCAACTTGCGACGCAAAGTGCCGACGGTGACCCGCACCGTGTTGGTGAACGGATCGGCGTGTTCGTCCCACACGTGGTCCAGCAACTGCTCCTGGGAGATGACCTCACCCGGCCGGGTCATGAAATACCGCAGCACAGCGAACTCCTTGGCCGTGAGCGCCAGGTCCCGGCCACCACGACGAGCGTGATGGCGGGCCGTGTCAACGACCACGTCCCCCACCTCCAGCACGGCACCCGATCGACCGGGATCACGCCGAAGCAGTGACCGGATACGCGCCGAGAGCTCGTCGAAGGCGAAGGGCTTAACCAGGTAGTCGTCGGCCCCCACGTCGAGACCACGAATGCGGTCCTCCAGAGTGTCGCGGGCCGTCAACATCAGTATCCGAGGCACCACCTCGTCAGGCGGATCGGCCCGTAGGCGTTCGCAGACCTCGAGCCCATCAATGCCGGGCATGGTCAGGTCCAGGCAGATCAGGTCGTACGGCGTCCACGAGGCCTTGGCCAGCGCCTCCTCACCGTTGTCGGCCGTGTCCACCGCGTAGCCCTCGCGGCGGAGACCACGGGACAGAGCGTCGAGCAGATCGGCCTCGTCATCGACCACGAGGATGCGCACGTCAACGACGGTACTCCGAGACCCACCGGTGCCGGGCCGCGGGTGTCTCGCTCGGGCGCCGGGCCCGGGAGCAGGCCACCGTGGGTCGGTCAGCCGTTGGTGAGGACGCCGAGGCGTTCGGCTACGCGGGCCGCCTCGACCCGTTCGCTGACCACCTTCGAGGAGCCACCGGGAGCCATGGATACCCCGTACAGGCAGTCCGCGGCCTCCATTGTGCGCTTCTGGTGGCTCACGATCACCAACTGCGCGTCGTTACGGAACTGGTCGACCAGTCCGAGGAAGCGGTGGAGGTTGACGTCGTCGAGCGCCGCCTCGACCTCGTCCATCACGTAGAAGGGCGACGGACGACTACGGAACACGGCGAACAGGAAGGCCAGCGCGGTCAGCGACCGTTCACCACCCGACAGCAGCGAGAGCTTCTTGACGTTCTTGCCCGACGGACGTGCCTCGACCTCCAGCCCGGTCTCCAGAAGGTCATCGGGATCAGTGAGGCGAAGGCGACCCTGTCCGCCCGGGAACAACGACTCGAATAGATCGGTGAAATGGCCGGACACCTCCGCATAGGCCGCGGCGAATACCGAGACGATCTCCTCGTCCACCGAGCGGATGACCTTGCGGAGTTCCTTGCGGGTGGACCGGATGTCGTCCAGCTGCTCCTGGAGGAACTCGTGTCGCTCCTTCAGGGAATCAAACTCGGTCAGGGCCAATGGGTTGATGGGTCCCATGAGCTTGAGTTCCCGCTCCAGCTCGGCGATCCGGGCCGCGGCCAGGATTCCGTCGGGCAGCACCGGGCATGGTGCCTCGATGGCCGCCTCGGGCTCCCGATCGAACTCGACACGAATGGTGGCCGTAACGTTCTCGATCCGCATCCGGGTCTCGGCCCGCTCGATCTCGAGCCGGGACTGACGTTCCCTGATCTCTCGGAGAGCGGTCTCGGCCTCGGTTCGCTCTCGACGGAGACCGTCCAGTCGGGCGGCCACGGCCCGGACCCGCTCGGACTGTTGGCGACGATGCTCCCGTAGCACCTGGAGTCGGGCGTCGACCAGGGCCATTCGGACGTCAATGGCCTCGACCAGTTGACGGGTGGCCGATTCACGGCCGACCAGGTCGTCCCTCTGGGCCGCGGCGGCAACCCTTTCATCGGAGAGCTGTTCGAGGCGGGCCCGCAGCTCCACAACCCGGGCTCCCACCACGGTGCGTCGACCCATCACCTCTGCGACCCGGACGTCGTGTCCGGTCCGCGATGCGCCAATGGTGGCCGATCGCTCCTCAAGCGATGCCCGGGCGGCGTTCATCCGCCGGCCGGCTTCCACCGAGGCCACCTCGTCGGCCTCCAGAGCGGGCAGGCGGTCATCCAACTCAGCCACCCGGCGGCCATCGTCGGCCAGACGCTGGTCCAGTTCACCGACGCGGGACCGCAGTCCCTCGGACTCGGTGGCGAGGTCCCGCCGCTCCACTTGGAGCCGCTGCAATGACTCGGCCGCCGCGGTGAATCGACCGTCGTGCTCATCGAGGGACCGGTTGTGACGGGCGACCTCGTCCTCAGCCAATGTGGTGCCCTGCTCGGCATCGTCGAAAGCCGCTGACGCGTTCACCTGTTCTGATCCGGCCGCGGCCAGCCGGGACTCGGCCTCGGCGAGTGCGGCGCCGGTGGCACCCCGACCATCGCCTCCGACCCGCCAGCCCGACGGGCCGAACCGGTCGCCCGAGGCGGTCACCAGCACGGCTTCAGGGTGACGCAGCGCCAGGTCCACGACCTCGGTCAACGGTGCGTCGACCAACGCCGCGTGACCCAGCAGTCGATCGAGTAGCCCATCGACACCGGTGGCTGCGTCAGCAACATCCAATCGAGCCCGGACGTGGGGGCGAACCGGGGAGCCGACCATCGGAGCTGACCGCCCGGTGGCACCGGCCCCTAGGGCCAGCACGGCAGCCGACAGGCGGCCCTCCTCCAGCGCAGTCAACGCCTCACGAGCGTGATCGGGGCCACGAACCACTACCGCATCCAGCGCCGAGCCGGCCGCCGCCTCGAAGGCAGCCTCGAATCCCTCGTCGACCTCGACCAAGTCCAGCAGGGTGCCCAACACCCCGTCGATTCCCGCCAGGTGTTCGGTACCGGCTCGTGATCGGGCCTCGTCGAGGGCCAGGGCTAGGGCATCCACGCTCGCTGATGCGGTACGTACCTCGGCCTCGGCGGCCACCACCCGTTCCCACGCGGCGTTCCGCCGCACCGATGCCTGATGTGACCGGGCCTCCGCAGCGGTCGCCTCGGCGACCAGCGGCTCCTCGGCGGTCTCGCCCACCGACAGGTCGGCTCGCAGGCGGTCGGCCTCACCGTCGAGTCGTTCCGACGCTTCGTCGAGCGCCGCCAGTCGGTCGGCCAGCCGATTCCGTTCGATGCCCGCCTGATCCACCGAGGCCCGTAGGACCCCCAGCTCGCCTCGGGCCTCGGCCGCATGTCCACCGAGTGCCGGAATCCCCTCAGACCAGTCCATCTCAAAGGCGGCCCGGTCGGCCACCAGCTCGGTCTCGGCCAAGGCCAGGCGCTCTGCTTCGGGCGCCAGCTCCTCGGCTTCGGCATCGAGACGGCCCATTTCGGCCTCTGAGCGGTCCAGTTCGGCTTCGAGACCCACCACGACCTGCTGGGAGATCAGCGCCGAGCGATCCCGTTCCAGTCCCCGGAGCCGTTCGACCAGCACTCCCCGGATGCCCCGGCCCCGCTCACGCAATGCCTCGAATCGGACTAGACGATCGCCGAGATCGTCGCCACCGCGAACCGCCAACTCGGCCTCGGCGGCCACCACCTCAGCATCGAAGCGGGCCAACGACGTGGTGTGTGTGGACTCGGTGGCGGCCAACGTCGAACGGTTCTCGGCCTCGTCACGTGCCCGGGTACGGAGGCTGGCTAGCTCGCGGCCTGCTCGATGGAGGCGTAGGGCCGTGAGTTCGTCGAGTAGGTCGCCATGTCGGCGGGCCGCATCGGCCTGTCGTTCGAGGGGTCGCAATTGGCGCCGGACCTCGCGGAGCAGGTCCGACAGCCGGTCCAGGTTGGCTTCGGTGGATCGCAGCCGACGCTGGGCCTTCTCCTTGCGGCGCCGGTACTTCAGGATTCCAGCAGCGTCCTCGATGATGCTGCGCCGGTCCTCGGGACGGGCGTTGAGCACGGCGTCGATCTGGCCCTGGGAGATGATGACGTGCTGCTGGCGGCCCACGCCGACGTCGGACAGCAGTTCTTGAATATCGAGCAGCCGGCACGGCGCTCCGTTCATCGAGTACTCGCTGTCACCACTGCGAAACAGCGTGCGGGTGATCGTGATCTCATTGAACTCCACCGGAAGTTGACCGGACGAGTTGTCGATGGTCAGCGAGACCTCGGCCCGCCCGAGGGCGGCCCGCGTCGAGGTGCCGGCGAAGATCACGTCGTCCATCTTCTGGGAACGCACGGCGCTCGGCGCCTGGGCACCGAGCACCCACGCGATGGCATCCACCACGTTGGACTTGCCGCTCCCGTTGGGGCCGACCACGACGGTCACCCCGGGTTCCATCTCGAGGGCTGCCGAGTCGGCGAACGACTTGAATCCCTTGATGGTCAGACGCTTCAGGAACACGCGCTGCCGCCGATCGGGATCATTAGGGACGATCGAACACGTCCCTTTACGCCGGGAATCACACCTGTGTCATTCGCCATGGCGCCACCCTAGGCGCGCGTTAGGCCGCGCGGTCGCGCAGTCCTCCTCTCCCCATCCGGGAGGGTCGCAGGGTGTCCGGTAAGCGGCTCAGACCTGGGTTTCGCAGTAGTAGGTCCAGCCGCCCTTGTACTTGATCCGCTGGATCGGAGTCCGGTTCCGATCGCTGAGAGCGCCGGCCCGGGCGTAGACCGCCAGGTGGTCGCCGTAGACGCCCGGTTCGCCGTACACGTCACGAAAGGGACGTTCCTCTATGTCGGTGCCCCGGTACTTGATGGCGTCGTTGACCACCTGAATCAACGCACCATGGAGCCGACGGACCTCCTGGTGGGAGAGGCTGTCCGACATCCGGTCGTGCCTCAGGCCAGCGTGGAACAGGATCTCATCGGAATAGACGTCACCCACGCCGACCACGATCGAGGAATCACAGAGGAGGTCCTTGAGATGCATCTGTCGAGCCAGCACCTGGCTGCCGAATGAGGTCCACGGGATCATCTCCCCGGCCGGATCCATGCCTCCGGCTGCCACTTCAGGGAACTCAGCCACCAACTCATCACCACCGATCACGCACACCTGCGAGCCACCCTCGGGGTCGACCAGGCGCACGTGTCCACCCACGGTGAAAGTACCGGTGATCTCGGTGCCTGGCTCTACAGCGTCGCGGGCCGTATTGCGTCGCATCTGCGCCCCGGGACCGAGCTTGATGACCAGCAACTGGCCGTCGTCGAGCTCGGAGACCAGCAGGAGGCCCATGCGCCGGACCGGGCCGAGCTTGCGACCTTCTAGGCGACTGGTGAACTGCTTGCGGTTGCGGTAGCGACCGAGGGTGGCCATGGACGCTGCCTCCACGGTCTTCAGCTTGCGTCCCGAGATCTCTCGATCGAGGGCGTAGCGGATGGTCTCCACCTCGGGTAGTTCGGTTTCAATGCTCACGGGGACTCCTGGGAGATCACGGGACGAGACGGGGGCGCAGGGGGTGCACCCACGGGAACGAGGGCGGGACTGGATGACTCGAGGGACTCGATGGCAATGCAGGCCAGCAGGGCGGCAGCCTGTTCGGCACGCTTCTTGGAGGTTCCGATGGCCGGACCATGACGCTTCCCGGCCGCCACAACCGCTGCGTGGAAACGCTTCTCGTGGTCAGGGCCGTCGTCGGTCACCTCGTAACGCGGCGCCGGTTCGGATCGACGGGCGACGAGTTCCTGGAGACGAGTCTTGTGGTCGTGGCCGCCGGGCTCCTCGGCCGATCGATCGAGCAGGTCGGCGAAGAGGCGATCGATGAGCGTCCGGGCGGCGTCCAGACCAGCGTCCAGGTGAACGGCTCCAATCACGGCCTCGAGGGCGTCGGCCAGGATCGACTCCTTGTCGGCGCCGCCGCTGGTCAGCTCGCCCCGGCCCAGACGCAGGGCGCCACCGAGGCTGATGCCGCGGGCCGTCTCGGCCAGTGCCGGAGCGCTCACTACCGAAGCTCGGATCTTGGCCAGTTGACCCTCGGGAAGTTCCGGTTGGTCACCGAAGGTGCGTTCGGCGATCACCAGACCGAGGACCGCGTCGCCGAGGAATTCCAGACGTTCGTTGGACACCCCGTCATGCTCCGCGCACCATGACCGATGGGTCAGGGCGTCGACCAGTAGCCCGGGATCGGTGAACTCGTGTCCGATGGCCACGACCAGAGCGGACGAGTCGGGCTGCTGTGGGACCGGGGAGGGGTCAGCCGAGGCGGGAAACGACATAGTCGACGGCATCGCGGACCGTACGAAGGTCCTCGAGGTCGTCGTCCTCGATCCGAAAGCCGACTGAGCGCTCGCTGAACTCCTCTTCGATGGCCTCCACGAGTTCGATGAGGGCGAGCGAATCGGCATCCAGGTCGTCGGCGAACGACGCACCCTCGGCGATCTCGGTCGGCTCGATTTCCAGGATGTCAGCCAGACGATCCCGAACCAGTTCGAGAACCTCGTCGCGCCCGACCGGGGCGCCCTCCACATGGGTTTCTGCAGGCACGTCGACTCCTGTCGATATTGGCCGGTTCCGGGTCTCCGGAGTTGTTCGCCGGGCCGTCAAACGGCCTACCGGACGGTGAACAAGCCTACCGGAATCAACATCCTGTTCGGGAGTACCCGTTAGTGGCTAAAAGGTATCTAAAGCGCAATATCAGGGCGTTTGGCCGGGTTCTGTCGGATGGGTCGCAACCCCAGGGCCTCAAGATGCGACTGCGGTAGTGATGTGGCCGACCACGTCGGCTCGCACCATCTCCGATGCCACGCCGATGGCATTTCGCATGGCCACGGCATTGGTTGAGCCGTGGCTGATGATGCACACGCCCTTCACCCCTAGGAGCATGGCGCCGCCGTAGGTGTCGGGGTGGAACTCCCGGTACAGGTCATCTAGCTCGGGGGCCAGCACGTCGGCGGCTTCGAGGGCCTCTGGTCGACCGGCCATGGCCGTGAAAAGAGCCGTCAAGAGGGCCTTCAACGCGCCCTCCGCAGTCTTCAATGCCACGTTCCCGGTGAACCCGTCGGTCACGATCACGTCGACCGCGTCGGTCATGAGGTCACGGCCCTCGACATTGCCGATGAACTCGGCGCCCCGAAGCGTGGCGGCCTCAAGGGCGGCGTACGCCTCCTTGACGAACGGGCTGCCCTTTCCGGGCTCCTCTCCGATGGAGAGCAGCGCCACCCGGGGTTCAGCGATACCCAACCGGTGATGGGCAAACACCGCGCCCATCTGGCCGAACTGGACCAACCATTCGGGTTGGCATTCGGCGTTGGCGCCCGAGTCGAGCATGACGGTCGGCGTGAAGCCGGGAGTGGGGATCAACGTGGCGATGGCCGGCCGGGCCACGCCCTTGATGCGACCCATCCGAAGCAGGGCGCTGGCCATCGTGGCGCCCGTGTTCCCGGCACTCACCATGGCCGAGGCCCGCCCGTCGCGTACCGCCTCGGCGGCACGGACCAGCGACGAGTCCTTCATCCGTCGAACGCTGGACCCGGGCTCGGCGTCCATGGCGATGACCTCGGAGGCCTCGATCACCTCCAGGTCCCCAGTGTCACCCAGTTCTCCGGGTCGTCCCACAAGGACAATGGGAATGCCGTCGTCTGCGGCAGTGCGCGCGCCGGCCACAATCTCTGACGGGGCGTGATCGCCCCCCATGGCGTCAACGGCGATGGGAAGCATGACTGGGGTTGCGACTCGGCGGCTCAGTCGGGACGAGTCACTGGAACGTCGATCAGTCGACGTCGACGGCTTGGCGGCCGGCGTACCAACCGCAGTTCCCGCAGATGCGGTGCGGACGCTTGATGGCGCTGCAACGCGGGCAGGAACTCCGTGAGGAGCGGCCCAGAGTCCAGGCAGCCGCCTTGCGGCTCCGGCCCTTGGCCTTGGAAGTCTTCTTCTTGGGGACGGCCATCGTCGGTTCCTCAGAGGCGTCAAACGTCGGGGGCGGTGCACCCGACTGCGGTCGATCGGCCGGAGGCGGTGACCCGCCCCGGGCGACCCGATGAGGTTAGCGGGACCGTTGCCGAACCGGAACGGCGACCTGACCGTCAGGGGATGACCCGTGACTCAGTGTTCGGGCGTCAGGAGTCGGCATCCCCCGGAGCCCGGAGGGCATCGAGGGCCGCCCACCGGGGATCGGCGACTGGCGCCGCGTCAAGGTCGTCGCCCTCAGCCTCACCACTCCCGAGGGTCGCAGCCGGAAATCGTTCGGGATCCGGACCGGCACAGTCCTCCGAACACAACGGTGACAACGGTATGGCCAATAGAACGGCATCCCGAACGATCGGCTCAACGTCGGCCTCGTCGCCGCCCAGAGGGTAGGCGTCACCCGAGTCCCCCACGGACCCCTCGTCTCCGCTGCCGGTGGACGACGGGGAGCCGGAACCGGCCGACAGGACCTCGTGTACCCGCAGGTCGAGACGGCCACCCACCTCGTCGAGGCAACGTCGACATTCGCCGACCCACGCGGCACCCACAGAACCGGTAACCACCACATCCGGGCCCCGCGCCTCGGCTTCGAGATCGACGTCGACCCGGCCGTCTACCACCCGCACTTCGCCGACGCCCAGATCATCGAGTTCGACCGTCCGTCGGACCAGCCGGGGGTCGACCCGGCGGCGCAGGACGGCCAGCGGGATCCGCAGGCCGTCGTCCACCTCAGGTGCCCTCGGCGTCCTGATCGAAGAAGTCGGCGCCCGGACGTACGGGGGCAGTGCCCGACGCATGCGCCTCGTCAACCGCCCGTACCGCCTCTGCGGCTTCGGTGGCCCGTCGCTCCCGGTCCCGGTCCAGCACCGTCTCCTGTAGACGACGCCGGCCCTGGGAGATCGTGTCGCGGGTGCTTCCCAGCAGCGTCTCGAAGCTGGCCAGTTTCTGGTCGCAGTAGTCCTCGGTCTCACGACGCATCCGACGGGTTTCCTCACGGGCCGTCTCGACTAGTTGGCGAGCCCGTTGCTCAGCGGTGCGGACCACTTCGGTGCGCTGGACGAGACGCTCAGCCCGGGTGCGCGCCAATTCCAGGATCTCGTCGCCCTCACGCCGTACCTTGCCCAGAAACTCCTCGCGCTCCTTGAGTAGCCACCTGGCCGCACGCAACTCCTCCGGAAGTCGTGCCGCCGCCTCGTCGAGGAGTGCGAGGAGTTCGTCTTTGTTGACCATCGACGACGCCGACAACGGCATGGGCCGGGCGTTGGCCACCACCTCACGCAACTGGCGCAGGATGGCTTCGATCTGTGGCGGCCGATACGGGTCAGGAGTCGCGGCCGCCGGCTCGGCGGCCAGCGGAACCGGATCCGGGCCGCTGTCCATGGGGCCGGACAGGGGATCAACCATCGGGTCGCTCACCTGTCGAGCCGGCTCTCGAGCCGGAGCCGGACCGGGTCCGGCACCATGTCACTCACGTCACCGCCGAGACGGGCCACCTCGCGAATGAGGCGTGAAGCCAGAAACGAACGACGGGATGCGGTGGGCAGGAAGAGCGTCTGCACCCCGGAGATCTCGGCATTCATCTGGGCCATCTGGAGTTCACTCTCAAAGTCCGATACGGCACGCAATCCCTTGATGATGAAGTGGGCCCCCACCTCGGTGGCAAGGTTCACCACCAAACCGTCGAACATCGTTGTCCGGACGTTGGTCAGGTGCTCGAAGCACTCGTCGAGCAGCGCCATCCGCTCCTCGAGGTCGAACAGGCCTCCACCTTTGGACGGGTTGGTGAGGGTGGCCACCACCACCTCGTCGAACAGCCCGGCAGCTGTCTCGACCATCTCAACATGCCCGTTGTGGACGGGGTCAAACGAACCGGGATACAGCACTCGGGTCACGAGTTGGCCACCTCTCCCCAATCTTGGAAATCGTTCCGTCGACCGTGACTCAAGCCGGATCCGACTCCGGCCGGAGCAGCATCACCACGGTACCCGCGGTACGGCGGTGCGAATCGACATTCCAACGGGGACCGGCATCGATCTCACGATCCGATTCCACGGCGACCACTCCGTCTGCAGCCACCAGTTCGATCAGGGACTCCAGGAGGTCAGTCCAACCGTCGAAGTCGTACGGCGGGTCGAGCAGCACGAGGTCCCATGGTCCGGCTGCGCCGCCGAGGCCCGTGGCCAGCCACCCGAGGCCATCGGCACGGACCACGGTGGCCCGGGTGGACAGATCGCAGGTGTCGAGGTTGACCTCCACGAGTTCCACCGCATCCCATGCCTGCTCTACGAACGTGGCGTGCGCAGCGCCACGAGACAGGGCCTCGATTCCCAGCGCTCCGGTTCCAGCGAACAGGTCGAGGACCCGTGCGTCGACCACGGCGCCGCGGCTGTGCAGTGCGTTGAACATGGACTCGCGGACCCGGTCGGTCGTGGGGCGCACCGTCGAGCCGCCACGCCGGCCGTCCGAGGCTCCGCCATCCGGGGCGACCAACCGGCGGCCACGGGCAGTTCCGGCAACGACGCGCACGCGTTCATCTTGTCAGGCCCGCCGTACCAGAGTCCGTCGCGGCAAGCCCCATGACGGCAGACCCAAATCCCCCAAACGCTAGGTTCGGCCCGTGCGGGCACCCACGACCATCATCTGCGTCGACTGTGGGGGGACCTGTCATCTCCTCCCCCACCCGGAGACCGAGTTCGAGCCGGGCGACCCGGTTGCCTACCGATGTGCCGACTGTATGGACCGTTGGGACCTGGTGACACCGGATGACGGCGACGAGGGCCGAGGCGACGAACCGCCAACCATCTGACCGATTCCTTCGGTGGGCCACACGCCGGCCCTCACGTCATGCCACCCGCCGAACAGTTCCGGGGTGTTCAGTGCAGTGGATCCCTCCACATGAGCGGGACGGTGGGGCCGCCGGCGATGACCGCCTCACCGGTCACCACGAATCCGTGGTGCCTATACAGGGGCACGTTGGCCGGATTGGACGACTCGAGGTAGGCGCCCACCCCGTCGGCATCGCAGCGCCGGGTGACCGCCGAGATCAGCGCTGAGGCCAGGCCACGCCCACGTGACGCCGCTCGGGTGCCCACGAAGGCCAGATACCAGTGAGGCGTAGCCGGCGAGGCGCCCAGCATCGGCATCATGGCCTCCAGACGCCGGGCCATCTCCTCCTCGCCCAGAGCCATCTGGTTCACCATGCCGACCGCCGAATAGTCGGGCCCCGGGTCGTCGGGGCCGCGGGGCGGCACCCACACGGCGGCCGCCTCCCGTGCGTCGGCCGGATCGCCGGGTACCACGATCTCGTCGACTCCCCGGCCGCCTAGCAGTCGGTTGGCGAACAGCGCGGTGACCAGCGCCATGTGTCGACCCGGTTCGTGGTCCGGCCCCTCGTCGAGAAGGAACGACAGCACCGGGTCAGAAGCAAAGGCCTCGGCCAGGGTGGCCACCACCACGGGGACGTCGTCGTCTCCCCCGACTCGTGTAGCGATGGGCGGTCGGCGACCTTCAGGCATGTCCGATCCTGCCCCACCAGCGACCCCAGGTCATGACTTCAGGAGGAATGCCGACTCGTCGGCCCCGAGGAATAGGTCGACCTCGTCGGCCAGTTCGGGGTGGGCCTCCGGCCCCGAGCCGTCGGCCACCAGGGAAAGCGCCACCTCGCGGGCCGCTTCCACCCACTCGCGGTCCCGCCGGAGCGAGGCCAAGCGAAGGTCGTTGCGGCCCTTCTGACGCTCCCCCATGATCGTGCCCTCGCCCCGGAGATCCAGGTCGACTTCGGCCAGCTCGAACCCGTCGGTGGTGCGGACAATGGCCTTCAGCCGCTCCTCGGCGTCCGGCGTGGGTGCTTCGCCAACCAGGAAGCAACGGCTGATATGTGCGCCTCGACCTACCCGACCTCGGAGTTGGTGGAGTTGGGCAATGCCGAATCGGGCCGCGTCGAGCACCACCATGACCGTGGCGTTGGGAACGTCGACACCCACCTCGATGACCGTGGTGGCCACCAGCACGTCGAGTTCCCCAAACCGGAAGAGACGCATCGTCTCCTCCTTGTCGGCTCGGGTCACCCGCCCATGGAGCAACCCGATCCGCAGGTCGGACAGGACCTCGGTCGACAGCTCGGCGAACGCCTCCTCGGCCGACCGCACCTGGAGGGCATCGGACTCGTCGATGAGCGGACACACGACGTAGGCCTGACGGCCGGCGGCCACCTCGTCGCGGACGGCCTGCCAGACCTCCTCCTCCTCGACCACCCACGCGGTGTCGATCGGGGTCCGTCCCGGCGGCATCTCATCGAGTACCGAGACGTCGAGATCTCCGTAGACGGTCATGGCCGCGGTGCGCGGAATGGGGGTAGCCGTCATCACCAGGACGTCGGGAGCCGTGCCGTCTCGGTTCTTCTCCCGGAGGGCCGCCCGCTGCTCCACACCGAACCGGTGCTGCTCGTCGATCACCACCACGCCGAGCGAGCCGAACTCCACCCCCTCCTGGATCAGGGCGTGGGTGCCGATCAGGACGTCAACACCACCTGCCACCAACTGGGAGGCGATCCGGCGCCGTTCGGCGGCGGTGGTCCGATTGGTGAGGAGGTCGACCTTCAACGGTCGGTGTCCCAACAAGGTCGCCGGATCGGGAACGGTCATGCCGTCCAGCAGTTCGGCCACCCCAAGGTGGTGCTGCTCGGCCAGCACCTCAGTGGGTGCCATGAACGCGCCCTGGCGGCCACCTCGCACCGCGGTCAACAGGGCGGTCACCGCCACCACTGTCTTGCCTGACCCCACGTCACCCTGCAGGAGACGATGCATGGGCACCGGGCGGGATAGGTCGCCGGCGATCTCATCGATCGTGCGGTGCTGCGCCCCGGTCAGTTCGAAGCCCAGGCGGTCATGAAACTCGGCCACCACGTCGGTGCCACCATCCACTGGGCCGGCGGGGTGGGCAATACCCACCGACGTCCGCTCCAGCTCCAGCTTGCGGCGGACCAGGGCCATCTGGATTCGCAGCAGCTCGTCGAACACCAGACGGCGGCGGGCCTCGGCCATCTCCGCCATCGACTCGGGGCGATGAATGGCCCGGTAGGCATCGGACCGGTCCATGAATCGGAAGCTGTCACGCACCCTTCGGGGAACCGGGTCCGACAAGCCGCGGACGGCCATGGTCCGACGCAGAGCCTCGCCTACGAAGGAGTCGACGTCCCAACTGTGGAGGCCGGCGGTCTCGGACTGCGGGTAGACGGCGACGATCCGGCCCGTCCGGTCACCGATCAGGTCGACGACCGGGCCCACCATCTGCAGGGTGCCCTGGTAGTCGTCGGCCTTGCCGAACACCACGGCCTGCATCCCCTCCTGCAGCTGGCGTTCCCGCCAGGGCTGGTTGAAGAAGGTCAGCCGGAGACGACCCGTCTCGTCCGACGCCCGTACTTCGACGAGGGACCGACCCTTCCGGGTCCGCCGTGCGACGACCCGGTCGATACGAACCAGCACCATGCCTTCGGACCCCGGCTCGAGTTGGGCCACGGTCGCCTCGCGGCTGCGGTCCAGGTACCGACGTGGATAGAAGCCGAGCAGGTCGAGGATCGATCCGACCCCGACGTCCGCCAGGGCCTTCGCCTTCACCTCACCTACACCGTTCAGGTCGGTGACCGACCGGTTGGCCAGTTCCCGGAGGGTGATGCCCCCGTCCATGGGAGTTGGGTCGGCCACGGTCCCCCGGGCTACTCGACGCCCAGGTAGTACGGGTACAGCGGCTGGCCGCCGTCATGTACCTCGACGTCAACGTCGGGATGCTCGTCACTCAGCCAGGCGACCACGGCCGCCGTCGTGGCTTCGTCGGCATCCTCACCGGCGATGATTGTCACGATCTCGTGCTCGTCGGAGATCATCGCCTCGAGCAGGCCGGTGGTGACGCCGAACGACGTATCGGCGACCACTCGGACCTTCCCGTCGGTCAATCCGAGGTGGTCGCCCTCAGCGATGTCGCCCACGTCGCTGCCCGAGTCACGCACCGCCACGGTCACCTCGCCGGCCACCACGGCGTCGGCCGCCGCGGCCATCGAAGTCAGATTGTCGTCCGCCGTCCCCTGCGGGTCGTACTCCAGCAACGAGGCGAAGCCCTCGGTGATCCCCCGGGTCGGCACCACGCGGACCGACTTGTCGGTCTGGGCGTCGACCTGGGCGGCCACCGCGATGATGTTTCCGTTATTGGGGAGCAGTACCACCGCGTCGGCTGGCACGGCCTCCACAGCGGCCAGCAGGTCGGCGGTAGACGGGTTCATGGACTGTCCGCCGAGGACCACCCGACGCACCCCGAGAGACCGGAAGATGTCGCGGATGCCCGGGCCGTTGGCCACCGCGACTACGGCGCAGGGAACAGGTTCGCCGACGTCTCCGCTGTCAGCGGCCATCGAGTCCCGCACCCAGGCCTGCTCTTCAACCTGTTCGCGGACCTCGTCGAACAGGTCGGTGACTCGGATGCGGTAAGGGCGGCCGGCGGCGATACCCGCCTCGATCGCCCCACCGATGTCGTCGGTGTGGACGTGGCAGTTCCAGACGCCGTCGCCACCCACCACGACAATGGAGTCGCCGAGCGCGGCCCACGCCGCCTTGAAACCGTCCACTGAGTCGTCCGGTGCATCCAGGAAGTACATGACCTCGTACTGCGTTCCGAGATCGGCGCCGGCCCCGCTCTGGTGGGCATCGGGACGGTCGCCAGCCAGCAACGGCGCCTTGACCTCAGCCGGTTCCGGCAGCGGTCGTCCGTCAATGGTCGTAAGCGCTGCATCCAGCAGGAGCAGGAACCCGCTTCCCCCGGCGTCGACCACGCCCGCTTCGGCCAGCACCGGAAGTAGTTCAGGCGTCCGGGCCAGGCTCTCGCCCCCAGCGACACGAGCCGCTTCGGCAGTACCCAGGAGGTCCGCTCCGGCATCGGCGGCGACCAGGGCCGCTTCGGAAGACTCACGAACCACCGTCAGGATCGTTCCCTCGACCGGTGTCATGACTGCCCTGTAAGCCGCGGCCGACGCGGCGGCCAGGCCGTCGGCCAACAGGCGTCCATCGATGGCCCCGGACTGGGGATCTTGAGCCCCTGCCGGCGAGAAGACCGCCGACAGTCCACGGAGCACCTGGGAAAGGATCACACCGGAGTTTCCGCGGGCCCCCATTAACGAGCCGTGGGCAATGGCGGAGGCCACCGCGTCCATGTCGGCGTCGCCGTCGAGGGCGTCGAGGTCGGCGCACACTGAATCGACGGTCATCGTCATGTTCGAACCCGTGTCGCCGTCCGGCACCGGATAGACGTTCAGGAGGTTGAGGGTCGCCCGGTGGCCGACCAGGGCATCACGAAAGGTGCCCATGAGGGCGCGCAAGCCGGCGGCGTCCAACGAGGAGACGGTCACGGTGGACGAGCGTAGCCATCGCCGACCCACTGCCCCCGGAACGGGACTCGGCGAGCCGACAAGCCAGGTACGCCGGCGTGACCGACAACGCAGCGCCTCGGGTGGATCTCGGTCACCCGCGGTTGGAGACCCCCCATGGGCCGCCCTAGCCTTGTGACGTTGTCGAGATCGGTCCAAAACCGACCGGTTCCCCTATCGAGGTGTTGTGATGGCGTCCGTCTGTGAAATCTGCGGCAAGAAGCCCTGGTTCGGCAAGTCCCTGAGCCACTCCCACCGGCGGACCAATCGTCGCTGGAACCCGAACATCCAGCGTGTGCGGGCTGTGGTGGGCAAATCCACCAAGCGCATGAACGTCTGTACCAGTTGCATCAAGGCCGGCAAGGTCGTCAAGGCCGGTAGCTGAGCCGGTCGACGAGCGCCGAGATCTGACATGCAGGGTGTGGTCAAGTCGTACGACCCGGGAACGGGCGACGGTGTCGTGATCCGCGAGACCGACCTGGCCGAGTTCGATCTGGCTGACGGTGCACTCGACGGCTCGGTGTTTCGCATGCTCCGACAGGGGCAACGCGTCCTGTTCGTCCTCGACGGCGACAAGCGGGCTACCTCGCTCTCGCTCGGTTCCGAGGTCGACATGGGCACCCCCGACATCGGCTGACTTCCGACCAGTCCGCGGAACCGGTGACCGGTGACCGGTTCCATAGACCGGAGTCACACCCTCTAGAGCGCGGATCTCACCCCTCCCGTGTGGCATCGTCATGGCACGCCCACAAGTAAGGGAACAGATGGCGACAGCAGACGAGCCCCCCACCAGAAACCGTGCCCTCATTGCATGGGTCGAGGACTGGGTCCAGCTGCTGGCTCCCGACGCCGTCCACTGGTGTGACGGTTCGACCGACGAAGCCGACCGTCTCTGTGGCGAGCTCGTCGAGACAGGCACCTTCCGTCGACTGAACGACGACCTCCGCCCGAACTCCTACCTGGCGCTTTCCGATCCCGGCGATGTGGCCCGGGTCGAGGACCGCACCTACATCTCGACAGTCAACCCGGTCGACGCCGGACCGACCAACAACTGGCGGGACCCGTCGACGCTCAAGACCGAGATGAGCGAGCTCTACCGGGGATGCATGCGGGGGCGGACCCTCTACGTCATCCCGTTCTCGATGGGTCCGCTGGGATCGCCCATCGCCCACATCGGGGTGCAGCTCACCGACTCGCCCTACGTAGTGGTCAGCATGCGAACCATGACCCGCATGGGATCAGCCGTCCTCGACGTGCTGGGCGACGACGACTTCGTTCCCTGCGTGCACTCGGTGGGCGCCCCGCTCGAGGCCGGACAAGCCGACGTGCCGTGGCCGTGCAATGCCGACAACAAGTACATCTCACACTTCCCCGAGACCCGGGAGATCTGGTCCTACGGGTCCGGCTACGGCGGTAACGCCCTGCTGGGCAAGAAGTGCTTCGCCCTTCGGATTGCCTCGACCATGGCCCGCAACGACGGCTGGCTGGCCGAGCACATGCTGATCCTGGGCCTGACGTCGCCCGCTGGCGAGAAGACCTACGTGGCCGCAGCGTTCCCTTCAGCGTGCGGCAAGACCAACATGGCCATGCTGGTTCCTACGCAGCCCGGCTGGACCGTCGAGACCATCGGCGACGACATCGCGTGGATGAAGTTCGGCGACGATGGACGCCTGTACGCCATCAACCCGGAGGCCGGCTTCTTCGGCGTGGCCCCCGGCACCTCAGATGCCACCAACGCCAACGCCATGGCCACCCTGTGGGGCAACTCGGTGTTCACCAACGTGGCCCTCACGCCTGACGGCGACGTCTGGTGGGAGAAGATGACCGACGAGGTGCCGGGCCAGTTGACCGATTGGCAGGGCCAGCCCTGGACGCCCGAGTCAGATGGGCCGGCCGCCCACCCGAATGCCCGGTTCACCACCCCCGCCTCGCAGTGCCCGTCGATCGCCCCCGAGTGGGAGGACCCGGCCGGCGTGCCCATCTCGGCCATCCTGTTCGGTGGACGGCGGGCCACCAACGTGCCGTTGGTGACCGAGGCTCGCGACTGGGACCACGGCGTCTTCCTCGGCTCGATCATGAGTTCGGAGAAGACCGCTGCGGCTGCCGGCACCATCGGTCAGGTCCGGTTCGACCCCTTCGCCATGCTCCCGTTCATCGGCTACAACGTCGGCGACTACTTCGCCCACTGGCTGTCGGTCGGTGATCAGGCCGAACCGTCGCTCCTCCCGAAGATGTTCTGGGTGAACTGGTTCCGCAAAGACGCCGACGGTCGCTTCCTGTGGCCCGGCTTTGGTGAGAACAGTCGGGTGCTCGAGTGGATCGTCGACCGGGTGTCGGGCCGAGCCGAAGCCGTCGAGACCCCCATCGGTCTGGTGCCCACGGTTGACGCCATCGACCGAACCGGCCTAGATCTGGACGACGAAACGATGGCCGGTCTGCTGACCGTGAATCCGTCGTCATGGAGCCACGAGGTGGCCCTCATCGACGAGCACTACTCGATGATCGGCGACCGGCTCCCCAAGCGTCTCGAGGCTGAACTGGACGACCTCCGTAGCCGCCTCGACGCCGCCCGCTAGTGACGGGTTCGATCTGCCGTCAGGCGGCAACCAGCATGGCGCGGATGCCCAGCCCCATGAGAAACAGGCCGGCAAACCCGTAGAGCAGGTGCCGGTGCGGCCGCATGCTCTGGCGGTAGCTGTAGACGATGCCCACGACGATGAGGGCCACGAATCCGTAGAAGAGGTGGAACTGTGGCGGGTCGATGTCCTGACCGGCCACCAATCCCACCCCGATGGTCACCTGCACGGCAATGGCCACCTGCACCAGCGCGGTGAACCACCAGAGCGATCGGCCTCGTAGTGCCTCTACCCGGTGGGCCGACAGCGCCCACGCTCCAGCCAGGCCGTTGCCGATCACCATCACCCAGGCGAATCCCTCGTGGAGGTCTCGCAGGGAACCCAGCACCGTGATCGTGTTCATCGGCTAATCATGCCAGCAGCCGTCATTTGAGCAACAGGTCATCGCTCTGCGAACCGCCATCACGAGGGCGGCCCGGATCGACGTACCACTCGGCTCCGAAGCTCATGGCAAACGCCTCGTCGGGCATGGCCAAGAAGAACGAGTCGTCGGCGATCTGACTGGCGTGGGCCCGCATGGCGGCACGCTTGCGATCCAGAACCGAGGTGACGTCGACGCCGTGGGTGATCTCGGCATCGGGCATACCGAAGGTGTCGGACTCGGCCCGCTCGCGACGGAGTTCCAGCATTGCCTCGTCGGACCAGATCTCCTCGCCGGCTGCCTCTGCGGTTGCAGCCGCCGCTACCGCGGCGTCGATCGACGACCGGATGACGTCCCGGTTCATGGTCACCCAGCGGAGTCGTACTGTTCGACCGCCGGTGCCCTCCCGCTCGACCCAGCGGGTTCCCACCCTGTGGACCTGGATGTGGTCGGGGTGGCCGTACCCGCCCTGGGAGTCGTAGACGACCAAGACGTCGACCTCTTCGTCGGCAAGCACCTCTTCGAGCCGATCTACAGCCGACTCGGTGTCGGCCTGCCAGAAGCACTCGGGGTGGTCGTTGGCTGGATGGTCGGCCATACCGCTGTCCCGGTAGTCGAGGAAGGAGACCCGGGCCACGCCCAGAATCGACGCCGCCTCGTGGACCTCCGATGTTCGGCGATCCCCCAGCGCCTCGCCTTCGGCCAGCACACCGGGCACCGGCTCGCCCTCTTCGCCACGGGTGGCCACCACGAGGACCACTCGGTGGCCCTCGTCGGCCATACGGGCCATGGTCCCGCCCGAGGCCAACGCCTCGTCGTCAGGATGGGCATGGAAGAAGACGACGGTCGACATGATTCAGAATCCCTTCCGTTCAGGCAATGGCGCCCGCGGCCCGCAGGGCGGCCACCTCGTCGGCACCTAAGCCAAGCTCGACCAGGAGTTCCTCGGTGTGCTGGCCCTCGTGGGGCGGTGGGCGCCGGATCGAACCGGGGGTGCCGCTGAGGCGCGGGGCGGGGCCGGGCTGCATGAGCCCACCCGACTCCACGAAGGTTCCCCGGGCCAGGTGGTGGGGATGACCAATGGCTTCGGACACCGTCAGCACCGGGGCGTAGCAGACGTCGCTGCCCTCCAGCACGGCGTCCCACTCGTCACGGGTGCGGGTGGCCACCACGGCGGCCACCTTGGCCTTTAGCTCCGGCCACCGCGACCGGTCGTGCTGGTTGGCGAAGTCCTCGGCGTCAAGGCCCAGCTTGTCGATCAGTTCGGCATAGAACTGCGGTTCGATCGAGCCGACGGAGATGTACTCCCCGTCGGCGCACTCGTACACGTCGTAGAAGTGGGCCCCGGTGTCGAGCATGTTCTCGCCCCGGTTTTCGGTGGCAAAGCCGGTGTGGAGCATCCCGTAGAAGAAACCCATGAGGCTGGCTACCCCATCGACCATGGCGGCGTCGACAACCTGCCCCTCGCCGGTGGACCGGGCCGAAAGGAGGGCGCACACGATGCCGAAGGCCAGGTACATGCCGCCACCGCCGAAGTCGCCGACCAGGTTGAGCGGTGGCACCGGCCCTGAATCGTCACGGCCCATGTGGGCCAGCGCTCCAGCCAGGGCGATGTAGTTGATGTCGTGCCCGGCGGTCTGGGCGTACGGGCCGTCCTGGCCCCAGCCGGTCATTCGCCCGTAGACGATGGCCGGGTTGCGGGTCAGACAGTCGTCGGGACCCAGGCCCAGGCGTTCGGCCACCCCGGGGCGAAAGCCCTCGAACACCACGTCGGCGTCGGCCACCATCCGCAACACCAACTCGCGGCCCTCATCGGACTTGAGGTCGACACCGATACTCCGGCGACCGCGGGCGTTGACGTTGGCCGGCGGCTTCGCCGGATCGCCGCCACGGACCGAACCGGCCCGGTCGATGCGGACGACGTCGGCTCCCATGTCGGCCAACATCATTCCGCAGAACGGTCCGGGCCCGATGCCGGCCAGTTCGATGACCCGGACTCCGTCCAGTGCGCCCATGTCGTACTCCCGTTTCTGGTTCGATTGTCTGATTCGAGTTGCTGGTTCGTCGCTGCGGTTCAGATCCTGTGCGCGGCAGTGGCTCAGGTCCGGTCCACGACGTGGCAGTGGTCGGCAATGGCCGTGACGATGATCGGCCAGGCACCGGGCGCCATGTCATGTCCCCAACCTTCGAGCAGCACGAACGCCGCACCGGGGATGACCTCGGCGGTGCGCTCACCGGCTGCAGCGGGGATGAGGGTGTCGGCCGACCCGTGGACCACCCGGGTGGGCACGGTAATTCCAGCCAACTGCCGCTCCCGGTCACCCGAGAGCATCGCAGCGCCGCGCTGTCGGTCATGGGCGTGCTGCGGTTGGGGCGAGCGCTGCTGGTAGTCGGCGAACACCGACCGGGCGTGGTCATCGTCGTGCCACACGCTGGCCCACAGTCGACGGTCGGCCAACTGCTTTTCAATCGCTTCAGCTGGATCGGCCGGCGACGGCACGAGCATGGCAGCCAGCGTGGCTTCGGCGGGGCGTCCGAACTCCCGATTGCCGGTGGACGAGCCCATGGAGATGAGGCTCCGGCACCGGTCGGGATGCTCGGCGGCCACGGTCTGGGCAACCATTCCGCCTAGCGAAAACCCGACCATGTGGGCGTCGGCCAGGCCCAGGTGATCGAGCAGGCCCACCGCGTCGTCCGCCATGTCGCCCAGGTCATACGGCTTGCCGCAGGGAGGACCGTCGGCGCCGAAGATGGTCGACAGACCACTATCTCGGTGGTCGTAGCGGACAACGTGCAACCCGGTATCGGCCAGGAGACGGCAGAGGCCCTCCTCCCAGACCAGCAGCTGGCTGCCCAGGCCATGCATGAGCAGCACGGTCGGAGCGGCGGGGTCACCGAACGACTCGTGGCAGATGTCGATTCCGGTAGGGAGGGCGGCGACGGGCACGGGCCCATTGTCCGATCCCCGAGGCCGCCGGTCCAACCCGGGTGCCGGCACTACCGTCACCCCGGTGAACAAACCCGACCGCCCATCCATAAACGATCGTCGATTTTCAGAGTTGGACGTCGGGACCCTTCACGACCTTCTGCAGCTCCGGGTCGACGTGTTCGTGGTCGAGCAGGACTGCGCCTACCCCGAGTTGGACGGACGGGATCCGGAGCCCGATACCCGCCACGTCTGGCTGGACGGACCAGATGGTCGGCCGGCCGCCATGGCCCGGGTGCTGGTTGAACCCGACGGAACCCACCGGGTGGGCCGGGTCACCACCCGAGCCGATGCCCGGGGCTCCGGCTTGGCCGGCGTGCTACTGACCCACGTGCACGACACCACGCCCGGACGGATCGTGCTCGACGCTCAGACACACCTGGTCCCTTGGTACACCTCGTTGGGCTACGAATCCACCGGCGACGAATTCCTGGAGGACGGCATCGCCCACGTTCCCATGGCCCGGCGCGGACCCTAAATCTCAAGCGAAGTCGGTCCCGTCCAGAAACTCGTCATCGATCCCGAAGTGGTGGGCCACCTCGTGGATGACGGTGACCGTGACTTCGCGGCGAAGCTCGTCGACGTCGGTGGCTAGGTCGCACAGGGCCAGGCGATAGAGGTGGATCCGATCGGGCATCACCAGCCCTCCCCCGTCCGGACCACCACCCCAGACCCCCCCGTAGTCGTCACGTTCCGTGAGGGGAATACCGTCATACAGGCCGAGGAGATCCGGAGGGTCACCCCGGTTAGCGGTGAGGACCACCACGTTGTCCATGAGGTGGGCCAAGTCATCCGGTAGGCCGTCGAGGGCCTCAGCGACGAGACGGTCGAAGGCCTCGGGTTCGATGGGCTCCACGACACGAGGGTACGACACGGCTCTCTAGGGCTGTCACGACCCCCTCGCTAGGGTTCGGTCGATGAACACGGTGGACGGCTTCCCGGGCTTTGACCCAGCCCCCGACGGCCTGCAGGGCGACGCCTACGGCGACGCCGACGCCGAGGCACTGCTCGGCGGGTTGAACGACGAACAACGGGCAGCGGTGACCACCGACGCCCTACCCCTGGCCATTCACGCGGGTGCCGGCTCGGGCAAGACCCGGGTGTTGACCCACCGGATCGCCTGGCGCGCCCTTACCGGCCGGGACGACCCCAGGCGGGTGCTGGCCTTGACCTTCACCAGGAAGGCCGCCTCAGAACTCCGCAGCAGGCTCCGGTTGCTGGGGATGCGCGACCAGGTGGCCGCCGGAACCTTCCACTCGGTGGCCCTCGCCCAGCTTCGAACCTGGTGGCGCGAGAACGACCGCCGCGAGCCCGAGTTGCTCGACCGCAAAATGGGAATGATCCGGGCGCTCCTTCCGCGCGACCACCGGGCCACCGCTGCCCTTGACGTGGTGGCTGAGATCGAATGGGCCAAGGCCCGTCGCATCCGGCCCGAGGCCTACACCACTTCGGCTGAGGCGGCCGGACGGACGCCACCTCTGCCTGCCCCCACCGTGTCCCGGATCTACGGCGAGTACGAACAGCAAAAGACCGATCGTCATCTGGTCGACTTCGACGACCTGCTGGACCAGTGCCGTCACGCCCTGACCACTGATCGTCGATTTGCCGATGCCCAGCGGTGGCGCTTCCGACACCTCTACGTCGACGAGTTCCAGGATGTGAACCCTCTCCAGTTCGACTTGCTGGCCGCATGGTTGGGTGGCCGGACTGACCTGTGCGCGGTGGGAGACCCCGATCAGGCCATCTACGGTTGGAACGGTGCCGATGCCGACCACCTGAATCGATTCGACGCCCACTTTCCGGGAGCCACGGTGCTTGAGCTGCGCCAGAACTACCGGAGCACACCGCAGGTTCTGCGGGTGGCAGCCCGGGCGCTGGTAGGTCGGGAACCGATGGCCGCCAACAAGGACAGCGGGCCGGATCCGACCATTGCCGGTTACGCCGACGAGCGTTCCGAGGCGACGGCCATCGCCCAAAACATCCGCGATCGACGCGGCCCTGACGGTCGGTGGCGTGACCAGGCGGTGCTGGTCCGCACCAATGCCCAGACCGAGCCGGTGGTCAAAGCCCTGCACGATGCCGGGATTCCCGTTCGCACCCGGAGCGGGAGCGGCCTTCTGGACCGGGCCGACGTGAAGGCCCAGATGAACACCCTCGGTCGTGTTAACGGACCACTCACAGACCATCTGGGCGACCTCCGGGCAGCGATGGCCGTACCGCTGGAGTTCGACGAGTCCTTTGACGCAGGTGACGACGTGGCCACCGACGAAACGACCGTCGGCAGTGGCGACGAGACCGGACGGGCTGCGGCCTTTGCGGAGTTGGGACGCATGGCCGACGAGTTCCTGGCCTTGGAACCGACCGGTACCGGTCGGGGGTTCGTCGCCTCAGTCAAGTCCCAGGCCATGGCGGCAGCCGACGAGTCGACCGACGCCGTCGAGGTGGCCACCTTCCACTCGGCCAAGGGTCTGGAGTGGCCGTCGGTCCACCTGGCCGGGCTGGAGCACGGCCTCGTTCCGATCAGCCACGCTCGTGAGGCCGCGGCCGTTGCCGAGGAGCGTCGACTCCTTTACGTCGCGCTCAGCCGAGCCGAGGAACACCTCTCGATGACCTGGGCCGAGCAACGGACCTTTGGCACACGCTCCGCCAAGCGACGTCCATCACCGTGGCTGGCCGACCTCGAGGCCGCCATCGCAGGCCTGGATCATCCGGTGGGTCGATCCGAGGGAGCGCGCCGAGTTGCTGAACTGGGCGCCCGGACTCGCCGCCCCTCGCTCCCCGACCACCCCGTGGTGGCCGCCCTGCGGGACTACCGGTCCACCGCCGCCCGGGCCGCATCGGTACCGCCCTACGTCGTGTTCAACGACGCCACGGTGGCTGACCTGATCGCCTCATGGCCCACCACCCCCAACGAGCTCCTGGCGGTGCACGGGATCGGTCCGACCAAGGCCGAACGGCACGGCGTTGCCATCCTCGCCGTGCTGGCCAAACACGATCGCCCCGAGGGGCTGGAGCCACCGACTTCACCGGCCTCGGCCGCCGTGCCCTCCTCCACACCGGCCGCTCAAACCCCCGGCCGCCCGGTGGTCCCCAGCTCAGGGTTGCTGCGCGACCAGCTCTGCGACTGGCGAAGGGAGACGGCCGCCGAACGTGATGTACCGCTCTACCGGGTGCTGACCAATGCGGCCATTGACGCTCTGGTCGATCTCCGACCCATCGACGTCGACGGCCTGTTGGCCGTCCCCGGTATCGGCCCCAAGACCCTCGAGGCCTACGGCCCGGCCCTGCTGGCCATGATCAACGCCGACTGAACCGCTCCCTCGGCACCGGACCACCCCTTCGGGCCCGGCGGTCGTCCGGGGTCAGATGAGAGAGAAGTCGGCCACCACCGGTGCGTGATCACTGGGCTTCTCACCCTTGCGTTCGTTGCGGTCCACCACCACGAAGTCGAGCGCCGAGGCGGCCACCGGCGAGGCGTATACGAGGTCGATCCGCATACCCATTCGCTTGTAGAACGCGCCGCCCCGGTAGTCCCACCACGAATGCAGGCCCGCTTCGTCGAACTGCTCCCGGAAGACGTCGGTGAAGCCGAGCGACTCGAGTCGCTGGAGGGCCTCGCGCTCGGGCTTCGTCACGTGGGTCATCCCCTCGAAGGCTGCCGGCTTCCAGACGTCGCGGTCGTCGGGGGCCACGTTGAAGTCCCCGACCACCACCACGGGGTCGGTCGCCGGGTCGGTGTTGGCCGTCAGGTCGTCGTGCAGGCGACCCAGCCAGTCCAGCTTGTAGCGGTAGTGGTCGTGGTCGACCTCGCGGCCGTTGGGCACATAGCACGAGGCCACCCTCACCCCGGCGCACGTGGCCCACAGGATCCGGGCGTCGGGATCCGGGTCGTCACGGCCGTCGGCGAACCCCGGACGAACGTCGTCGAGGCCCACCCGGGAGATGACGGCCACCCCGTTCCACCGACCCTCTCCGTGGTGGGCGGACTGGTAGCCGAGCGCTGTGAAGCGGTCGTGGGGAAACGCCTCGTCGGTCATCTTCGTCTCCTGGAGACAAAGAACGTCAGGGGCCACCGCGGTGATCCACGCCTCAACCCGCTCGATCCGGGCCTTCAGGGAGTTGACGTTCCAGGTGACGATCCGCATGGGCCCGACCCTAGGAGAGCGGGATGCCGAGCACGGATTCGAGGTCGGCGATGGCCTCGTCCGGGTGCACCACCTTGATCGTGGTCATCCCCATGGCCCGGGCTGGCTTGAGGTTTATACCGAGGTCGTCAAGGAAGACGCATGCGGCGGGTTCCACTCCCAGCCGTTCGCAGGCGATCTCGTAGATCCGCGGCTCGGGTTTGCGACAGCCTTCGACGCTCGACTCGATGAGCTCGTCGAACAGGCCTACAACCTCCAAGACGTCGCCGGAAACCGGTTGAGAGCTGATCGGGGTGATGTTGTTGGTCAGCATCCCGGTTCTGAACTGGTTGGAGCAACGCCGGAGGGCCTCCACCATGGTCGGACGCAACGCCCCGTGGAGCCCTTCCATGATTCGGGCGGCGTCCACGGTGTAACCCTGCGCTGCGGCCTCGGCCTCAAACAGTCGGCCGAACTCGGCGGCGTCGACCTGGCGGCGCTCGAATCGGGCCCAGGCATTGTCGTCCGGGTTGGTCGAGTTGATGCGTCGTACGGTCCCCGGTGGGAGATCCACTTCAGCCTCGTAGGCGGCGAACGCGTCGAATGGACTGGTGAGGATGACACCACCGAAGTCAAATAGCACGACCTCGATGCCGGTCGACAGGGATGGGGGCATCGAGCGAGCGTAGGGACCGACTGGCCACGGGGCCATGCCGGGACCACAGATAGCCTCGGCGCCCATGAGTGCCCAGTTCATTTTCACCATGCATCGTGTCGGCCGGTTCCACCCGCCGGACCGGGATGTCCTCAAGGACATCTCGTTGTCGTTCTACCCGGGGGCCAAGATCGGCGTCTTGGGCGCCAACGGTGCTGGCAAGTCATCACTGCTGCGGATCATGGCTGGAATCGACGACGGCTTCACCGGCGAGGCCCGCCTGACCGATGGCTTTACCGTCGGGCTTCTCGAGCAGGAGCCGATGCTCGACGCGTCCCAGGACGTGCAGGGGAACGTCATGGACGGCGTGGGCGCGGTAGCCGACCTCCTCACCCGCTATGAGGAGGTGCTGGCCGGCTGGGCCGACGCCGATGCCGACTACGACAAGTTGGGCGCCGACCAGGCCGAACTCGAGAAGAAGATCGAAGCAGCTGGCGCCTGGGACCTGCAACGCACCATCGAGATCGCCATGGACGCCCTCCGGCTTCCGCCCGGTGACGCGGCCATCGACTCCCTGTCGGGCGGCGAGCGTCGGCGTGTCGCCCTGTGTCGCCTCCTGCTGTCCCGCCCCGACCTGCTGTTGCTGGACGAGCCCACCAACCACCTTGACGCCGAGTCGGTGGCCTGGCTGGAACGCACCCTGCGCGACTACCAGGGCACCGTCGTGGCCATCACCCACGACCGGTACTTCCTCGACAACGTTGCCGGCTGGATCCTCGAACTGGATCGGGGCCGGGGCATACCGTACGAAGGCAACTACTCGGGCTGGCTCGAACAGAAGCAGGCCCGCCTGTCGTCTGAGGAGAAGGTCGACTCGGCCCGCAAGAGGACCATCGAGCGGGAACTGGAGTGGGTCCGGATGGCCCCCAAGGCTCGCCAGTCCAAGGGTAAGGCCCGCCTCTCGGCCTATGACCGGCTGGTGGCCGAGGCCGCCGAGACAGAGACCCGGGCACGCGAGCTCCAGATCGACATCCCGGCCAACCAGCGACTCGGTGATCAGGTCATCGAGGTCGACCACCTATCGAAGGGATTCGACGACCGCCTCCTCATAGACGACCTGTCATTCTCGCTTCCGCCTGCTGGCATCGTCGGCGTGATCGGCGGCAATGGCGCCGGCAAGACAACCCTCTTCCGGATGCTCACCGCGGCAGCTGACGGGAACGCCGAAGGGGCCACGGCGCCCGACGGAGGCGCGATCCGAATCGGCCCCACGGTCGAGATCGGCTACGTGGACCAGTCACGCGACAGCCTCGATGCAGAGCGCACCGTCTACCAGGAGATCACCGACGACCGAGAATTCATCGAGTTGGGTCGTCGGGAGGTCAACGGTCGGGCCTACGTGTCGTCGTTCAACTTCAAGGGCTCGGACCAGCAGAAGAAGGTCGGCGACCTTTCGGGCGGTGAGCGCAACCGGGTACACCTGGCCAAGGTGCTTCGGAGCGGTGCCAACGTGCTCCTGCTCGACGAGCCCACCAACGACCTCGACGTGGACACCCTGCGTGCACTCGAGTCAGGACTGGACGCCTACGCGGGCTGCGCCGTGGTCATCAGCCACGACCGATGGTTCCTGGACCGGGTGGCCACCCACGTCCTGGCTTTCGAAGGCGACTCGCAGGTCCGGTGGTTCGAAGGCAACTTCACCGAATACGAGTCGTACCGGAAGAAGGAGCTGGGGCTCGACGACCAGCCCCACCGCATGAAGTACAAGCCCCTCGTTCGATGAGGCCGAGCCAGTGAGCAGGGCCGATGCCCGCACCCGGTTGCTCGCCCCGGACACGGTCCGCGCCGCAGCCCTGGTGCTGTGCGTCATCGGTATCGCCGGGATGATCGTGACGTCCATTGCCGACAGGATCGACGCCGCCCTGACCTTCGGATTCGTGGGCGCAGTCGGAGCCCTAACCCTCCTACTGGTCGGCGTGCTGGTCCCCGTCGTGGAAGCGGCGACCTCGCTGGACGAACAGCGGGCCGCCGAGGTGGAAGCCTCAGTGCAACGCCTAATGGCCGCCGGTGCAGACGAGGGCGACCTGCGAGCCACCGTGCGAGCCGCCGTGGAGTTGGGCCGACGATCGGCGGGCGACTGACCCATGGTCACGCCCGAGGATCACCAACTGGCAGCTGACCTGGCCACCCGGGCCGGAGAGGTGCTGCTCGACATCCGGGCCCGAATGGTTGCCGACGGCGCGCCGGCAGCCGTCCTGAAGCACGAGGGCGACCAGCGGTCCCACGAGTTCCTGATGGAGGCGCTGGCCGAGGTCCGTCCCGACGATGCCGTGCTGTCCGAGGAGGGCACGGCGCACGACTGCCACCCCAGACGGGGGACGACGTCTCGGACCTGGATCATCGATCCGGTCGACGGCACCCGCGAGTACTCCGAACCGCCACGCACCGACTGGGCCGTGCACGTCGCACTGGCCGTCGACGGACAGCCCGTGGTCGGGGCGGTGGCTCTCCCCGCCTTGGGATGCACCCTGGCCACGGGCCAGCCGCCGGCGGCCACCGACCTCCCCCCGATTTCCGCACGGCCCCGGATGGTGGTGAGCCGCTCCCGGCCGCCCGACGAGGCGCTCGCCGTGTGTAACGCGCTGGGTGGCGTCCTGGTGGAGATGGGCTCGGCGGGCGCCAAGGCCATGGCCGTGGTGCGGGGCGAGGTCGACTGCTACGTCCACGCCGGCGGACAGTTCGAATGGGACAACTGCGCGCCGACCGCGGTGGCACTGGCCGCTGGCCTACATGCCTCACGAATTGACGGATCGCCACTCACCTACGACCATCCCGACCCTTACCTACCGGATCTGGTGATCTGCCGGACCGAACTAGCCGACGCCGTGCTGGCCGCGCTGGCCACCCCGCCGGCACCAGAAGCCTGAGTCCCAGTCCGTGCACGTCGTCATCGCCCGCTGCACCGTCGACTACGACGGTCGCCTCACCGCCCACCTTCCCGAGGCAGTCCGGCTCCTCATGGTCAAGGCCGACGGCTGCGTAGCCGTCCATGCTGACGGCGGGGCCTACAAGCCCTTGAACTGGATGAATGCCCCGAACACGCTCACCATCGACGAAGCGGGCGGCAAGGCCGGTAACGCGGCGGCCGATCAGCACGCGACCGCACAGATCTGGCATGTCCGAAGCCCCAAAGGCGAGCACCTGACAATCACCGTCCACGAGGTGCTGGCCGAAATGGACCACGAGATGGGTATCGACCCGGGCCTAGTGAAGGACGGCGTGGAGGCCCACCTCCAGGAGCTGCTCGCTGCCGACCCCACGTCGATTTACAAAGGACTACGCCTCGTCCGCCGAGAGTTCCCCACCGATATCGGACCGGTCGACCTGCTGTGCCGGGACACCGATGGTGGGGCGGTGGCCATCGAGGTCAAACGGCGGGGCGACATCGACGGGGTGGAACAACTCACCCGCTATCTCGACTTCTTGAATCGCGATCCGATGCTGCGCCCGGTCCGAGGCGTGTTCGTAGCCCAGGAGATCAAGCCTCAGGCCCGGGTGCTGTCAACCGACCGGGGCATTGGTTGCGTGGTTGTCGACTACGACGAACTCCGGGGCATTGAATCCGACGAGATGAAGCTGTTCTGAGGACGCGCCAGTGGAACTGATGACGGACGCTCCGACCCGGACGGTCGACGTGCTGGTGGTGGGCGGCGGACCGGCCGGGAGCGCGGCAGCCATCACGGCGGCCCGGGCCGGCCAGATGGTGCTGCTGGTCGACAAGGCGTCCTTCCCTAGGGACAAGTGCTGCGGCGACGGCCTGACCACGCTGGCCCTGCGTCTCGGCGAGCAGCTCGGCCTGGATCCCAACCCGATCGGTGGCTGGCAGCCGGTGGATGACGCTGTGATCCACTCGCCGTCGGGCCGTTCGGTCCGCTTCCCGCTGCCTCGGGACGACGGACGGTACGCAGCGGTCGTCCCCCGCCGGGAGTACGACGCGGCGCTCCTGGACCTGGCAAGGACAGCGGGCACCGAGGTGCTCGAAGGACATGCGGTCACCGGCCTCAGCCTGGACGCCGGGAACGGCCTGGGGAACCGGACCGGAGCGACGGTGCACGTCGACGGTCTGGGGTCGGTACGGGCTACCACGGTGGTGGCCGCCGACGGCATGTGGTCGCCCATCCGCCGATTCCTCGGGTTGTCCACCGGCGACGACCGTGGCCAGTGGCATGCCTTCCGCCAGTACGTGTCCGACGTGGGCCCAGCGGCCGCCGATCTGCACGTGTGGTTCGAGTCTGATCTGTTGCCCGGGTACGCGTGGTCCTTCCCCCTGCCAGGTGGTCGGGCCAACGTGGGCTTCGGCATCCTCCGTGGCGGTCCGGTGGCCGTGGGAGACACCGGACAGATCTGGGGCGGTCTCATGGACCGGCCACCGATCCGGGCTGTGCTGGGCGACCATGCCCAGCCCGAGGGCCGCCGCACGGCTTGGCCGATTCCGGCCCGGGTGGACCGGGCCGTGCTCGTCCACGGACCAGTGCTGTTCGTAGGCGATGCAGCGGCAGCCACTGACGCCCTAACCGGCGAGGGCATCGGTCAAGCCCTGCTCACCGGCATCCTGGCCGCTGAGGCCTCCTCAGCCGGCGGATCGACCATGGAAGTGGCCGCCACGTACCGCCGGGCCGTACGCCGCAATCTGGTAGCCGACCATCGGATGTCGATGGCCCTGCAACGGGTGCTGGCCCATCGGGTCGGCGCGAGGACCGCCGTCCGTCTAGCCGACCTGACACCGTGGACCCGACGGAACTTCTCCCGCTGGATGTTCGAGGACTACCCGCGGGCCCTGTTGGCCACGCCCCGGCGATGGGGTCGTGGTGTCCTGTCCACGTCAGGGGCCTACGCAGGCCACTGAGTCGGCGAGCCCTTCCCCGAAACAACCCCCGTAGGCTTGACTCCGTGGAACCCGCCGACGTCGGGTCCGTCGACGAACTCGATGGCCTGACCGACGACCTGACCGACAACCCGTCGGAACCCGCCGACCAGCACCCGCTCGGGCCGCTCGGCGCGTCCCTCGACCACGCAGTCGACAAGGCCTGGAATCGCCTTCGCGGCAACCCCACGTTGGACCGGGTCTTCTACACGGCTAGCGAACTGGGCGACTTCAGCCTCATCTGGCACCTCCTGGGCACGGCCCGGGGAGTGACAAGCCGCCGGGGCAGCCGCGAGGCCACCCGACTGGCCCTAGCTCTGGGCGCCGAGTCGGCGCTGGTCAACGGGGCCATCAAGTCAGCCTTTCGGCGGGAACGCCCGGCCCACGACGGCGAACGCCCCCATGGACTCCGGCAGCCGATCACCAGCAGCTTTCCGTCGGGTCACGCATCGGCTGCCTTCATGGCCGCCACCCTCCTCTCGGAACGGTCCCGAGTGAAGCCTGCCTGGTACGGACTGGCCGCCATCGTGGCCGCCTCGCGGATCCACGTACGCATCCACCATGCGAGCGACGTGGTGGTCGGCGCCGGCATCGGGCTGGGTCTGGGGCGCGTGATCCAGAAAGTCTTTCCGCTGCGTTGAACCGTGGAGGCGGACCGGCGTCAACGCCGGACCGACGGATCAGTTGGTGGGCGCTGCCTCGAGTTCTGCGTCGCTCGTGGCGAGCAGCAGGCGAAGATCCAACAGGAGATCAGCAACCTCAGAAGCGGCCATCAACTCACGGCTCTGGGTGGTTCCCAGGCCCCGATCAATGATGGCGCGGATCTCGTCGATCGTCGTGTTGTCGAGCGTCTCGGTCACGGCCACATCCTCTCGTCGTTCGCTGATGATCCCAACCCTAGACGCGAGTCGGCGTGTATCCCGTCACCGGTTTCGACCGGGCGCCAGATCTCTGATCGCGTCGTCCACGTCGACCCCGGCAAGTGGCACGATGCTCAATACCGGCGTGGTGATGCCCGCGGCTACGTAGCGGTCGATGTGTGTCCGACATTGATCAGGGCTTCCGTGCACCAACAGGTCATCGACCACTGAGTCGGGCATCGCGTCCAGCGACGCGGAACGATCACCGGCATCCCACCGCTCCCAGTGCTCGCCTAGCACGTCGCTCCGGCCCATCCACTCGTGGAACGCCCGGTAGACGGGCACGTTCACGTAGGCGGCGATCAACCGCTTGGCCTGGACCACTACGGCGTCTCGATCGGGCGACGGGCAAACGAACAACCGGGCTGCTACCTCGGGCTCGGGGCGGCCGGCCGCTGCCGCGGCGTCGCGGACAATGGTGGTCACCGTGGTCGTATCGTCGACTGACAGCCAGTTCACCACGGCCCCGTCGGCCTCCCGACCCGCCAGTCTGAGCATCCCCTCGCGCAGAGCGGCCACCACGATGGGTGGCGCCTCGTCCGGAACGTTGCCCAGCCGAAATCCGGCAATGTCAAAACTCTCATAGGACTCCGTGACCTTCTCGCCGGTAAAGGCCGCTCGTAGGAACCGAACCGTGTCTCGTACCCGGGCGTACGGCGCCTCGAATCCGATGCCGTTCCAACGTTCAACGATCACGTTGGAGGAGGTGCCCAGACCGAGGACGAAGCGACCGGGCGCCGCGGACGCCATCGACGCCGCGCTCTGGGCTAGCAGTGCCGGCCCCCTGGTGAACGCGGGGAGGATCGCCGTTCCAAGCCGCAACTCGGGCGCCCAGATGGAAGCGAGGGCCAGCGGGGCCAGTCCGTCGTGGCCGTCGGCTTCGGCCGTCCAGGCATCGGTGTAGCCCTGTTCGACCAGTGCCCGGAACCGGTCGGCCTGGCCGGCCAGGGGACCGGCGAACGGCACCGTCATTCCGTATCGGGATCCACCGGTCATGACTTCTCCCTCGAGGATCGAGGATTCCGGAACTGGCAGGTCTGGCTGGCAGTGGCCAGCAGATGGCCGTCCTCGGACCAAAGGTGGACGGTCCCATGGGCATAGCCGTGCACGAGGCTGCTGATCCGTACGTCGACGAGGATCCAGTCGGTGTCGACCGGGTCCACGACCCGGAGGGTGTTGTCCAGGCTCTGACCGCCCCCGAGGCCGCCGCCTACCGCGTCCCGGCCGCCCCACGGCACGTAGTCCCCGAGTACGGCGAGGAACGCCGGGTCGACCACCAGGTGGTCGGGCACCCGCACCCACATGGCTACCTGGCCGTCATCCATTGCCGGTTCGTTGGCCTCGGTCCGACCGCGGACGAGGCGACGTTCAAGGTTGGCCGACACCGACCGGGTGGCACTCCGACTGGGAAACGCCGGACAGTCCATGGGAGGTAGCGCATCTGGCGGTACGACCCACACGCCAGAACGTTCGACGTCACGCCGCCCGAGGGTGGCCACCACGGCGATTACCTCACGGCCGTCGACGTGCCCACGGGCCCTGGCCTGTGTGGTGGCCCGCCCCTCGGCCAGCATCTCGACCTCGAAGGTGAGTAGCTCACCGGGTAGGGCGTGGGAGATGAACTGACCGGTGGCCCACACCAGCGGTCGACCGGCGTCCAGTTCGAGGGCTCGGACGGCCGCACCGAGGCCGGTCCCGCCGAACAGGCGCCCCGCACTGGAGCACTCGTCTTCGGTCAACGGCAGGACCCAGGTGCCCGGACGGTCGCCGCGGACCAGTTCCTCGCTGAGATACGACCTCGGTGACATGCACGGATGATGCCGTCGTTGGGCCACAACCCGCACACCCGGCGTGAAACCACAGGTCAGAGCCATTTCTGAAATCGCTGTCACACCCCATCTACATGATGGAGTCATGACAAAGCAGCTCCGATTCCCCGCTGGTTCCACTGACGCCCGATCCCGGTCCGTCCTACGACACCTCGACGAACACACCCGCCAGATCGGCAGGGCCGGGGTGGCTAGCGCGCGGGCCGTCCTCGCCTCATGTGCGCCGACGATCCTCGAAGGGGGTGCCGGCGTCTCGGGTCGAACCCGCCCGCCGCTCGCTCTTCCACTGGAGGAGCTCGCCGACAACGCGGAGAGTGAGTTGCCGGCGGCAGCCTGACCCACCATGTGGACCAGCTTGCTCTTCGGCTCCCTAGCGTGCGGCAACAGCGAGTTGCGGGCTGACCTGGATCGGGGCCACGCAGCGCTCATCAGCTGGCCGGACCTACGCGACGCTCCGCGGGCGTAGAAGCAGATCCCCGTGCGGGCCCCGACTCAGAACTCGGTCCGTCTAGCCAGATCGGACAACAGACCGTTCCACTCGAGCGAACCGAAGACCGGACGCAGGTCGAACACGTACCGGGCGTAGGCGTTCTCGACCTTGCAACGGCCGGTCATGAACGCCACATCAGCATCCAGATCGCCGGAGAACTGGGCCACTGCGTCGGCGTACTTCCAGGTGACCATGGCCTCGGCCTCGCCCTCACGACCCACCAGTACCTCCGAGATCCGGCCGTCGGCCACCACCAGGCGGAACTGCACCTTTCCGTGGGGGGTGCTGGTCATCACGAACCGCACCACACCGTCCACGCCGGGCTGCTCGGGTAGCGCGGCGCCACCCTCGGCCAGCGCGGCGATCCACTCCTCGGACAGGAACGAGAGCTCAGCCATCAAGCATCCACCTCGGCCCGGACCCCGGCAAATAGGTCGTCTTCGATCGGCCCATCGGTCAGAAACTCGGCGGGCTCCACGGGCTGGCCGTCCACGCAGCAGGCCTCTAGGCGGTAGTCGTCGAATGGATGGACGGTGCGGGCCGCCTCGTCGGGCAGGCCAAACCAGAACTTCGAGGTCGGGTCGATCTGGGTGGCGTGGGCACGCAGGGCTTCACCACGTACGTCCCAGTGGTCGGAGATGGGCACCTGTGTGGTGATGAGGTGGTCGCTAGACGGACGTTCGAACCACCCGTCGTCGTAGGGCGACTCGATCCCCAGTTCCAGAAACTTCGCGTGTAGGCCGGCGATCCGTGCCCGGGACCACATCGTGTAATAGAGCTTCGACGGCTGCCAGGCCGGGCCGGCTTCCGGGTAGCGCTCGGGGTCGCCCGCCGCGTGGAACGCCGGCACGGAGATGTCATGCACCTGGACATGGTCGGGGTGGTCGTACTCCCCACGGGCATCCGGATAGGTGACGATGACCTGGGGTCGGACCCGACGGATGATGGCCACCAGACGACCTACCGCCTCGTCGTGGTCGGCGTTGGCGAAGGCCTCGGGGCGGGCGTTGTGATCCGAGTCCTTCATGCCCGAATCCCGGTAGCCCAGCATGATCACCTCGTCGTAGCCGATGATCTCGGCGGCCCGAGCCAACTCGGCGTCGCGTACCGCAGGGAGGTCGGCATGAACCTCGGGCACATCCATGGCCGGGTTCAAGACGTCGCCCGCCTCTCCACCGGTGCAGCACACCAGGACGCAGTGCACTCCCCCGGCGTGCAAGGCGGCAACCGTCGCGGCCCCCTTCGATGCCTCGTCGTCGGGATGGGCGTGGACGGTCAATAGACGCAACGGCGCGTCGGCGGGGACTGAAACGAAGGTGGGCACGGCGCATGACGGTAGCGCCCGCTTCCCAACCCCCGGCGATACTTCGCCGGATCCGGTATCGAGGTCCGGTACGTTGGTCAACGAACCACGATCCCCACGAAGAGTGACAGGAGCGACCCGATGGATCCTGAGGTCTGGCGCTGGATCTGGCTTGGCGCCGCCGCGCTATTCGTCATGGGCGAGATCGCCATGACCGGTGCATTCTTCCTCCTCCCGTTCGGCGTGGGGGCCACAGCGGCCACCATCGTGGCCTTCGCTGGCGCCAGCGAACCCTGGTCGTGGCTGTCCTTCGTCTCCGTCTCGGCGGCCAGCTTCGCCGGACTCCGCCCCATGGCCCGACGCATGGCCCAGGGCGGCAACCCGGTGGGAGTGGGTGCCGGCCGACTGGTGGGCGAGACCGGCATGGTGACCAGCGAACCCGACGAGGCTGGGACCCGTCTGGGCACGGTACGAATCGGCCGTGAAGACTGGCACGTAGAGTCCGACGACGGTACGCCGTTACCTACCGGCACCGCCATCGAAGTCGTCCGCATCGAAGGCACCCGAGCCGTGGTGCGACCCATCAGCTGACCAAACCCGACAATCGAAAGGATCCCCCATGGCTATATCCGTCGTCGTGCTCGCCGTCGTCGCCGTGGTGCTGTTTGCCTTCGCCGCGGCTGGCATCAAGGTCGTCCGCCCGTATCAGAAGGGCATTGTCGAACAGTTGGGTCGCTACAAGGCCACCGTGGACCCAGGTCTCAAGCTCATCATCCCGGTCATCCAGTCGCTTGTCCGAGTTGACATGCGCGAGCAGGTCATCGACGTACCCCCGCAGGAGGTCATCACCAAGGACAACGTGACGGTCACTGTGGACGCCGTCATCTACTACGAGCCCACCGATGCCCAGCGCCTCATCTACAACGTGGCCAACTTCATGCTGGCCGTCACCAAGTTGGCCCAGACCAACCTGCGGAACGTGATCGGCGACATGTCGTTGGACAACGCGTTGACGTCACGCGACAACGTCAACGTGGCGCTTCGCGAGGTGCTCGACGACGCCACCGACAAATGGGGCGTGAAGGTCGTGCGCGTCGAGATCCAACGGATCGACCCGCCGACCGACGTCATGAACGCGATGCACGAGCAGATGAAGGCCGAACGCAACCGCCGAGCCGTGGTACTTGAGGCCGACGGCACCCGCGAGGCGGCCATTACCCGGGCCGAGGGCGACAAGCAGTCGGTGATCCTGGCCGCCGAGGGCGACCGTCAGCAGGCCATTCTCCAAGCCGAGGGTGAGGCCAACGCCATCCGGGCGGTGGCCGACGCCGAGCGCTACCGGGAGCTCACGGTGGCCGAGGGTGAGGCTGAGGCGGTCCGCAGCGTCTACCAAGCCATCCACGACGGTGGCCCGACACCGGATCTTCTGGCCATCAAGTACCTCGAGGCCCTCGGGGTGATCGCCGACGGTCGGGCCACCAAGATCTTCCTGCCCACCGATCTCGGAGCGACGCTCGGGTCGATCGGAGCGATCGCCGAGTTGTTCAACGGCGACGGCGACGGGATGGCGCCAGGAGCTGTATCTGTTCCCGAAGCGCCTGTAGAGGACACCGGCGAGGAATCCGCTGACTGACCTTTTCGGCCCGGCCGACCCGCAGGCCGAACTGGATCCCGATCAGCCGACGGGCAACAACTCGTCTTCGCCCTCGTCATCCTCGACAAGCTGCCAGCCGCACATGGCAGCCAGGAGGGCCTGACCTTCGTCGGGGCCACTGGCGATGATCTCGTCGCCCGCTGACAGGCGAACCTGACCTCGGGGCCGGTAGACGTAACCACCGCCTCGACGGACGGCCAACACGGTGAAGCCGGGTTCGATGTTGAGTTGCAGGACCTTGAGGGTGGCCCCGTCCACGGCGCTGTCGGTAGCCACCGGGAATCGAACCACCACCTCGTCGGCCTCGCCCAAGGCGATCCCCAGGATCGGGGGCAGTTCCTCACCCTCCTCGACTAGCCAGACCATGGCTCGGGCCTGATCGCCTAGGTCCTCGGCGGCCTCGGCTAGGTGTAGGAGACCGCGTAGCGACGACGGGTTCAGCCCCTCGGCAGCCGCACCTAGTACCCACAATTCGAGGTGGTCCTTCATCTCGTCAAGCCGTTCCTCGAGGTGGCCCACCTCGGCGGCCAGCCCACGGTCGCCGAGCACCAGCGCGCTGTAGGCCAGTCCGACGGCTGCTTCGGAAAGGTTCTTCATCTCGACCAGCACGTCAACGGCACGATCCAGATCGGTCAGGGCCTCGCCGTCCTCGGGGCGTAACGGTTCCCAGACCGGCGCGGCGGCTAGTTCGCGTAGACGGGTGATCCCATCGCTCGAGCCATGGAGGAACAACGCGTCGCCGGGAACCAACACGGTGTCGCCGTCCACGTCGGTGATCCACTGGCGACCCCGGCGAACCGCCATAACCCTCATTCCGGCCTGCACGGTCAACTCGAGGGCCGACAGGGGCCGGTAGGCCATGTGCGAGCCGTCGCTGACCAGTACCCGGTGGGATACCTCCTCGGCGTCGGATAGATCGGCCACCAGTTGGTGGGGAATGCCCAGACGGTGGGTGACGATCCGGGCGATGTCGACCGCGTCGTTGGCCATCCGCTCGATAGCCGAGACCACCTGGAGCACCGATGACATCCCCTCGGCGTCACGGGGGCTGCGGCCGGCCAGTACGCACACCGCGCGCATGTCGTGTACCAGCTCGCTCATCTGCTCTTCGAGCTCGTCGACCTCTTCGGCCATGTCAGGGTCGCCGAAGTAGACCGCGGCATAGGCCAGGTCGACCATCAACTCCGACATGTCCTTGGCCTCGGCCAACATGGCCCGCAGGGTTCGTGGTCTGTCGTCCATCAGTTCCTCACTCGATGTCCGGGGTCATTGTAATTTCGTTTCCTTCTGGGCCGGGAGAGATCATGTCGATTCATGCCACCCCCACGGCGAGCATTGCCAGGACGAGGGTGAACGCACCGATCAGGTCGAGCACCGAGAGCACCATCGGGATGCCGTAGGTGTCGGGGTCTAGGCCGAACCGGAAGGCGGCCATTGTCGTGTAGTAGGCCACGAGGACGACCAGCACGGTGGCCACCGCTCCGGCCATAAGCACGACCAGCAGCAGGTTGCCGAGCCCCGGTGTGGTTTGTCCGGTGATCACTGACGCCCCCTGGGCGAGAGCAGCACAGAGTACGAAGACCGGCACGGCGATTAGGCCGACCGAGCGAGCCTCACGGAGGCTGGATCGGCTGGGAAGCGGCTTGGCGTCGTCGAGGCCCAGGTGGAAGTGGGTGGACAGACGGCTGGACAGGATCCCGCCGAGGGCCCCGGCCGTCCCTAGGAATGCTGGAAGCAGCACGAGAAGCGCCTCGGCGGCCAACAGGTCATCGAGACGCTTCTCGACGGTCACTCCGGCCGCCAGGTCCAGCATGCCGGCCACGGCCAACACGGGGACCGACTGGCGGACGATCCGACGAACCTCGTCGAGCGGTGTTCGCCACGCCACGACCAGCACCGCCAGCGCTGCGGCAAGCACACCCAGTCCGACGGTGTCGGTAAGGCCGGCCCGGTCGGCCAACATGGCGGCCACCACGAGGGCGGGCACGGTGGCCAGGTCACCCAACGTGGACACCAGCGGCGCCATCACGTTGTCGAGGTCCCACCCGAAGCGGACCGAACCGGCAGCCAGTCCGACGGTGACCACTCCGACCGCTACCGAGGCCAGCAGTCCTCCGAGGGTCGAGACGACCACAAAATCGGCCAGCGTCATGGTGGGTGCGATGCCGAATACCACAGCTGTGCCCCGGGCCAGAACCCCGAGCGCCGCGCTGAGCACCAGCGAAAGGGCCGCCGCACCCAGCATGTTCTGGCCCACCACTCCGTCGGCCCGGGCCGACAGGCGGAAGGTTCCAGTGTGCACCGCGGTGCCCAGCCGGCTGCCCACGGCGCCGAAGACGTTGCCCCGCAGAGCGATGGCGCCCGGGACGAGTAGGAGCAGGCCGGGGAGGTCGGTCAGCATCCCCTCGGCGGACGCCAGCACCAGGCCACCGGCCGAGGCGGCCACCACGCCGATGACGAGCGCGACCAACCGTTGGCGGGTGTCGGCCGTCCGGACAGCCAGTGGAGCGCGGGTCGCGTAACGCATGCCTACCAGTGTGCTGGATTCCCAACGGCCGGCCGGGCTCTTTCCCTGGGGGCGTGCAGAACTAAACCAATAAATCCGAACCATCGGTCTGGCTGCTGCCCAAGTTCTTCCACACCTTGAGCGGGGGTGGGAGCGACATCCGAGCCCCTCGGTGTGGATGAGCGGGAGCGGGTTTGTGGTCCGAAGCTTCCCCGGTCAGGCTTGCCGGCATGGCAGACATCCATGGGACCTGTCATGAGACTTTCGAGATGGTCCGTGCGGCGTTCGAGAAAAACTTTACCGTGGGCGATCTCGGGGCATCTTGTGCCGTAACGGTTGATGGTGAGACGGTCGTCGACCTGTGGGGTGGGACCTCTGATGTGGCAGGCGAACATCCGTGGGAGAGAGACACCATCGTCAATGTCTGGTCGACGACAAAGACCATGGCTGCCCTCTGTGTTCTCATGCTCCAAGACCGAAATGCCCTCGACGTCGACCAGCCGGTGGCCAACTACTGGCCTGAGTTCGCGGCCAACGGCAAGGAAGCAGTTTTGGTTCGTCACCTGCTATCCCACTCGGCCGGGCTTCCCGGGTTCGACGCTCCGATCAGCGAAGATCAACTCTTCGATTGGGAGTACGTGTGTGAGCGGTTGGCCTCCCAGGCTCCGTGGTGGGAGCCCGGGACAATGTCTGGCTATCACTCAATAACCCAAGGTTGGCTGCTCGGCGAGGTTCTCCGCAGGGTCGACGGCCGCACGCTTGGGACGTTCTTTGCCGAGGAGGTGGCCGGTCCGACTGGCACCGACTTCCATATCGGCCTCGCAGACGAGCACTTCGGTCGAGTGGCCGAGCTCGACGTCAGTGGGGTCGGAGCTCCCAGGTTAGACCGGCAGGGCCAGTCGGAGATTCTTGACCGGGTCGATAAGCACGGCCGGATGGGCGCCGCTGTCGGAAACACAGATCGTTGGCGTCGTGCCGAGTTCGCGGCCGCTAACGGTCACGGGAACGCCCGCTCAGTGGCTGAGATCCACAGTGTTATTGCCTGCGACGGCACGGCCCAAGGGGTGACCTTGCTCTCGCCGGCGACAGTAGAAAAGATTTTCGAAGTTCAAACTGATGGTTATGACCCGATCCTCGGCGGGCCGATCCGGTACGGCCTCGGCTTCGGACTACGAAATGACACCACACCGATCAGTCCGAACGACCGGGCCTGCTTCTGGGGTGGGTGGGGCGGATCGTTGGCCGTCATCGACGTGGAGGCCCGCATGTCAGTGGCCTATGCGATGAACCAAATGTCACCCAATACGCTCGGCGACGGTCGGGCTGGCCGGATCCTGATGGCTGCCCACGCGGCCCTCCTGTAACTCCCCAGCTGAACCATCGGCGCCCCAACACTTGGGCCGTTTGCCGCAATGATTGGTTGAGATCCAGGAGGAAAGCAGATGTCCGAGACACGTGCTGCATGGGCTGAGTTGCTCGAGGTGTTGGCCGAGGCCGGTGAACGGTTTGCCGGCAAGGAGTGGATGGTGGTCGACGACCGCGATGTCGCCGAGGGCCACCGCACTATCGCCCACATTCTCCAGTCGGGACTGGTAAGCCACGCCGAGTTCGATCCGGAACGACCGGTGTGGCGCCGTATCGTGACGCCGACCCGCAAGTTCAGTGGCGACAATGCCGATGCCATCTACTTTGAGGCCCCGATCCGGGGCGACTGCACCTACCGGATCACTGGCAACTTGACCCAAGCGGTGTACACGGCGTTCACAGTGGAGGCCGGCGCCAACGACGGCTCGTACCCGGACCGCACCGACGGGATGCTCAACGACACACAGTTTGACGTTGCCGCCGACGGCTCCTACGAAATCACCCTCGGAGGTGAGCCCCAAGACCGGAATTGGTTGAGGCTGTCGGCCGATGCCGGCCGCCTCACCAGCCGCCACTACTTCGAGTGGGAGTCCTCGGCCGCCGGCGCCGATCTCCACCTACCGCTGACTATCGCAAACCTCAACCCACCCGACGAACCGCCGCCACCCTGGGACGACGACCTAGTGGCTGCTGCCATCAGACGGGTAGCCAACCATGTAAGAAGTAAGACCATCGACGGTCCCCAGCGGGCCGGACGAGCCGCGCCACCCGACTGGGTGGGCCAAATCCCCAATGAATTTCCGGTGCCTCAGGAACCCGGCGATGTCGCTCTATCGGCCGCTGACGCGCACTACTCGCTTAGTCGCTGGCTCCTTGGGCCAGATGAAGCGCTGGTTATCACCGGCCGGTGGCCCGTGTGTCGTTATGCCAGCGTCTGCGCCTGGAACCGGTTCCAACAGACCCTTGACTACGTGAATCGGCCGGTGAGTAGGAACAGGGCCACTACTGCCCTCGAAGCCGACGGCTCGTTCCGTATGGTCGTGGCCCACGCCGACCCCGGCATCCCCAACTGGATCGACACCGAGGGTCGGGCTTCTGGGACCCTGTTCTTCCGCTTCTTTCTGGCAGAGGGCGACATCGACCCCCTGGGCGCCGAAGTGGTCCCGTTCGCCGAGATAGGGACTTGACTCTGTCATCCCTCCCCTGAGGGGGCGGGCGTCACCAGCGCCCCAAGGTTTCTCTCAGTGATGGTTGACGCAGCCTTGGCACTCACGGTGGTGGCACTGAGGAGTCGGGTATCCATGAACCATGGAATCCGTCCGGGACCCTGCGGGGGAGGTGTACCCGGGCCACCGGCGGACTTGCTAGATCACCTCCGTCGAGGACCACTAGTTCTGCGGGGCCACCGGCCCGGTCGTTGACGCATACCAGCACCCAGACGTCGTCCTCGGTGGTCGAGCCATCCTTGGGGATGACCACTGGTTCGGCTCCGTAACGTCCCTTGCCGTGATCGTGAATGACCGAAGTGCCGGTCTCCACGTCGATCCGGGTGGTCGGTCCCAGCGTCAGGCCGTCCGCTGTGTACGCATACCGGTAGGGCCTGGTGACGACCCGTGGGTCGTGGGCTGGAAACTCGTGGTGGCCGTCAACGAGAGGCTTCTCGGTTACCCGCCGGGTCGTCGAATCCACCGTCCACCGAGCCAGTGTCGGGGCGCTGTCACCTATCGGGCCTCGTCGATCCTGATCAAACATCGAGTCGTACCGGCATACGTCGACCACCACGCCACCATCTCCGGTGTCGTAAGCGTTGACAGGGTGGAATACATAAGCCTGTGGGGCTTCGCACCACACCACCTCGTCGGCCGTACCAGCACGAGGCAGGACGCCGACCCGAGCCGGGTGATTTGGGTTCCAGGAGAACGGGAAGGGTGAACCACCGACGGCCATATCAAGGTCGAGGCATACCGGAAGGTCGTAGATGAGGACGTTTGTCTCGGTCAGCGACATGTCGTGGACCATGGGCATTCCGTCGACGGGAACGTCGGTCACCGAGGACACCGTTCCTTCTGGACCGACGACCACATGCTGTACCCGGTCTGGAAGGTCGGGGTACGCGTAGCAGACGCCGTGTAACTCACCGGTCGTCGGGTCGAACTTCGGGTGGGCGGTGAAGCCGGCAGGGAGTGAGCCTTCGAAGTCGTCGTAGTCGATGGTGTCCAGTTCGTAGGTAAGGGTCATCGGTGTTGTTCCTGCCTCGACCATGGCCCACGTCTTGCCGGCAAACCCGCCCACGGAAGTGTTAGGCCCGAAGTCTCGATCGCCGAAGGAGGTCCCGGCGGGGCGGGGCTCCCCTAGCGCCTCAGCCACCCTCGGGCCACGGACCCAACGGTTGCGGTACCACTCGGCTCGGCCGCCGCACAACCTCACACCGTGAACCATCCCGTCACCTAAGAACCAATGGTGGGTGGCCGGATCAGTTGGCCCCAGGGGATTCGGACCGTTACGGAGCCACCGGCCCTCCAACTCCTCGGGCAAAGTCCCGGTCACTGGTAGGTCCAGCGCTAGGACCTCGTCGAGCACCGGTGCCAGGGCGCCCTCCAGATAGGGGTTATCACCGACCATGGACAGAGCATCCCACAGGCCCCCGGACTACGACCCTGCGGACGAAATCGAACCCGACTTCGACGACCTGAACGACTAGACCTTTGCCTCCAGCACGACGCGTTCGTCCGACGGGCTTGGCCACCAGGCTCACGGCTACTGTCGGCGGACGCCCCTGACGTCTGGGCGCCGCTCACCGGAAAGGCAGGCAATGGCATACGACCTCATCATCCGCGGTGGGACCGTGGTGGACGGCACGGGCACCCCGCCGGTCACCGCGGACGTAGCCGTCGACGGTGATCGCATCGCCGAGGTAGGTCGGGTGGAAGGTCGAGCCCGTCGTGAGATCGATGCCGACGGGTTGGTGGTCACCCCAGGATTCGTGGACATCCACACCCACCTTGACGCCCAGATGGCTTGGGATCCGCTGGGCACCTCGGCCTCGTGGCACGGGGTCACCTCGGTCGTACTCGGCAACTGCGGGGTGACGTTCGCCCCCGTGGCCCCCGGTGGCAAAGAGATGCTGGCCGAGATGATGGAGTCAGTCGAGGACATCCCGGCCTCAAGCATCCTGGAGGGGTTGTCCTGGAACTGGGAAACGTACGGCGATTACCTCGACGAGTTGGACCGTCTCCCCAAGGGCCTGAACGTCGGGGGGATGGTCGGCCACTGTGCGGTTCGGCTAGCGGCCATGGGAGAGCGAGCCATGGACGAGACGCCAGCGGCCGCCGAGGACATCGAGGTCATGGCCACCATGGTCGACCAGGCGCTGGCTTCCGGTGCCCTGGGGTTTTCTACCTCGCGGACCCTGTTACATACGGTGCCCGACGGGCGATACGTCCCGGGTACCAAGGCCTCGGCCGACGAGTTGATGGCCTTTGCCGACGTGCTGCGTCACCGGGGTGGGATCTTTGAGGTAGCTCCCGCCTACGTGGACATTGGCAACGGGTCGGAGGACCCGGTACAGGACGAGGTCGGGCTGTATGCCGACATCAGCCGAGCGGGAGACTGCGACGTCTCAATGGCCCTGACCCAAGTTGATGCCGCCCCAGACCTCCACCGGAATGTCCTGGCCGCCGTAGACCGCGAGAACGCCGCTGGAGCCCGCCTCCGACCCCAGACCACGTCTCGCCAGATAGGGATCCTGTTCGGGTTGGATGGCCGAACCCCGTTCGACCGTTGGGGTTCCTGGCAGAGCCTGGCCGACCTCCCCTTAGGGGAGCGGGTGGCTCGCCTGCGCGACCCAGTTTCCCGGGCCACCCTGCTGGCCGATGCTGAGCGGTCGGTGTCCGACAACCGAATCGACTGGAACCGCATCTACCCGCTGAGCGACCGGCCGGTCCGTCACGTCTTCACCCCCGAGGACAGCGTCGCAGCCATCGCCTCTCAACGCCAGATGTCGGTGGCCGAAGCGATCCTGGATCTTCTCGTCGAGATGGACGGACGACGGGTCCTCACATGGCCGATCCTGAATCAGGACCTCGACGAGGTGCTGGACATGCTGTCCCATCCCCATGTGACCCTCGGTTTGGCCGATGCGGGCGCCCACGCCACCCTCATCATGGATGCCAGCCAGCCCACCTTCTTCCTCACCCACTGGATGCGCGACGAGGGACGCTTCACCCTGGAGGATGCTGTCCGGCGCCTGACCTCCGAACCAGCCGACCTATTCGGCGTCTCCGATCGGGGCCGGCTTGTCGCCGGAGGTTTTGCCGACATCAACGTGATCGACCTCGAAGGCCTGGCCCTCGGCTACCCAGAGATGGCCCACGACTTCCCAGGCGGTGCTCCCCGTTGGATCCAAGGCGCCAACGGCTACCGACAGACGCTGGTCAACGGCGAGGTCTTCCTGCAGAGCGGCCAGCACACCGGCGTTCTGGCTGGTCGGACGGTCCGCCTCTGAAGCGGGGCACGCTAGACCCCCTCAAGGATTGAACCCCCGAGGGTGGGATGAGGGCGACATCAGAACCCCAAGGTGTAGATGCGCACAACCGTCTGTTTCCTTTATATGACCTGCTCCAGAGAGCGGTCAGCGGAAGTCACGGGACCGGGCCGGGAGTCGCACCCCTAGGGTCTCGATCCGCTCAGCTACCACGTTGACCACCCCTTCGACGGCCTCCACCCTCCCCCGGACGACGAGTGCCGAGGCGGTCACCACGTCGCGGTACCGCACCCAGCAGCCTGGCGAGACGATCACGTTGATCAGACCGGTTTCGTCCTCCAGGTTCACGAAGGTCACCCCACCAGCTGTGTGGGGGCGTTGCCGATGGGTCACCACCCCAGCCACCCGGACCCGGGCCCCGTCGGCCACAGCCCGGAGGTCCACCGCGGTGATCACCCCATCGGCCGACAACTCATCGCGCATAAAGCGCGTGGGATGCCCGTCCGGTGAGACCCCGGTCGCCCACAGGTCGGCCCGGGCCTGTTCCGGCTCGGCCATAGCGGGGAGAGGTGGAGGCACGGTGCCGGTGACCACCCCGGCCAGGCGGTCCGGCCCTGTGGCCGCCAGGGCGCCTGCCGTCCACAGAGCCTCTCGTCGTCCCGCATCGAAACAGGCGAAAGCACCGGCGGTGGCCAGTGCCTCCATAGCCGGTCGCCCTGGGTCGATCCGCCGCTGGAGATCCTCGATCGAGTCATAGGGCTGACCCGCGGCGATGGCCTCGGCCAGGTCCCTTCCGATAGCACGAACCGACCCGAACCCCATCCGCAGCGCCGGACCCCCGGCCTCCTCCGACCCGGAGCCCTCCAACGATGCCCCTTCCAGTAGGGCACGTGCTCCGGACCGGTTTAGGTCGGGGGTCCGGACCTGGACCCCGTGGCGGCGGGCGTCCTGGACCAGGGAGTGCGGCGAGTAGAAGCCCATGGGCTGGGCGTTCAGGAGCCCGGCGCAGAAAGCCGCCGGGTGGTGGTACTTCAACCAGCAACTGGCATAGACCAGGTGGGCGAACGACACGGCGTGACTCTCTGGGAACCCGTAGTCGGCGAAGGCAGCCAACTTCTGCCAGACCTGTTCGGCCACGTCGGCCACCACCCCCCGGCCACCCGCCCCGGCCAGGAACCGATGGTGGAGGGCCTCCATCCGATCGTGGCTTCGCTTGGATCCCATGGCCTGGCGGAGGCGGTCAGCCTCGGTAGCCGTGAAGCCGGCCACGTCGATGGCCAGCTGCATGAGCTGCTCTTGGAACAGCGGGATGCCCAGGGTCTTGGAGAGGGCGTTCTCGCACAGGGGATGCAGGTAGGTGACCGGCTCACGGCCATTCCGTCGCCGGATGTAGGGGTGCACCGACCCTCCCTGGATCGGGCCCGGCCGAATCAGGGCGATCTCCACCACCAGGTCGTAGAAGTGACGGGGACGCAACCGGGGCAGGGTGGCCATCTGGGCCCGGCTCTCGATCTGGAACACGCCAATGGTGTCCGCGGCACAGATCATGTCGTAGACATCGCCGTCCTGAGGCAGGCGGGCCAGGTCGACCTCGATCCCCTGGTGGGCGGCCACCAGGTCCACCGTGTGGTGCAGGGCGCTGAGCATCCCCAGCCCCAGGAGGTCGAACTTGACAAGACCAACCGCCGCACAGTCGTCCTTGTCCCACTGGAGCACGCTGCGGTCCACCATGCGCCCCCACTCCACCGGGCACACCTCGGCCATGGGGCGGTCGCAGACCACCATGCCCCCCGAATGGATACCGAGGTGGCGGGGGACGTCGCTTAGTTCATCGGCCAGGATGGCCACGTCGTCCGGCAGGCCCGTCTCCCCGGAATCCGTCTCCTTTCCGGGGGTGGGTTGGATCCGGGCCCGACGATCCAGACCCTTGGCGAAGGCATCCTGCTGGCCGGGGTCGTAGCCCAGCGCCCGGGCTACGTCACGCACCGCTGATCGGGGCCGGTAGGTAATGACGTTGGCCACTTGGGCGGCGTGCTGCCGGCCGTAGCGGTCGTAGACGTACTGGATGACTTCCTCGCGTCGACCGCTCTCGATGTCCAGGTCTATGTCCGGCGGGCCCTCGCGTTCCGGAGAGAGAAAGCGTTCGAACAGCAGGCCTAGACCCACGGCATCGGCGTTGGTGATACCCAGCGCATAACAGACAGCGGAGTTGGCCGCCGATCCCCGGCCCTGGCAGTAGATGTCGGACCGGTGACAGAAGGACACGATGTCGTGCACGACGAGGAAGTAGCCCGGGAAACCCAACTCGCCGATGATGCCCAACTCCCGGTCAACCTGGGTCCACGCCCCGACCACCCGTTCGGCGTCGCGGGGCCCGTATCGGTCAGTGGCTCCGGCGGTGGCCAGCCGTCGGAGGAGGCCCATCTCGTCGAGCCCGTCGGGACACGGATACGGCGGCAGACCGGGAGCCACCAGCCCGAGGTCGAAGGCGCAGCGGCGCCCTAACTCGTCGGCGGCGGCCACCACGCCCGGCCATCGGGCGAAGCGGTGGGCCTGCTCGGCCCCCGAACGAAGGTGGGCCGTGCCGGCCGCCGGAAGCCACCCATCTAGTTCTTCCAGCGGCTGTCGGGCCCGTATAGCGGCCATCGTGGTAGCCAGTCGGCGGCGGGCCGGCCGGTGGTAGTGGACGTTGTTGGTGGCCACCAGACCCACTCCAGCAGCGGTGGCTAGATCGGCCAGGGCATCATTGCGCTCGACGTCCAGTGGGTGCCCGTGGTCCCAGAGTTCGACCACCACCTGATCACGGCCGAACCGGTCCACCAGGTCGTCCAGTGCCCGACGGGCCGCCGCCGGACCGTCGGCCTCCAACGCTGCGGGAACAGCTCCCTTGCGGCAACCAGTGAGCACTGTCCAGTGGGGATCAGCGCCGGCCAGTTCGGCCAGACGGTCCGACGAGAGTCGGGGTCGACCCTTCTCCCCGGCCAGTTGGGACTCGGCAATGGCCGTTCCCAGCCGGGCGTAGCCGATTGGATTGGCAGCCAGGACGACAAGATGGGTGGCCGCCGGGTCAGGCGTCCCGGTCCGAGCCGACCGCGTGGCCGACCCGTTGGTGGAGGGCACGTCGAGGGAAAGCTCACTGCCGAAGACAGTGGGCAGGCCATGGGTCCGGGCGGCCTCGGCGAACCGCACTACCCCATAGAAGCCGTCGTGGTCGGTGAGCGCCAGGGCACTTAGCCCGAGGCGTACCGCCTCGGCTACCAACTCGTCGGGTGACGAGGCCCCATCGAGGAAGCTGAAGTGGGAGTGGCAGTGAAGTTCCGCGTAGGGAGGGCCCGTTTCGCCCTTCGGAGTCTGGTCGACAGAAGAGGAGGGGCCGACGGGAGACCGTGGTCCGGTAGGCGCCGGTGGGGGCGTCCAACGAGGGGCCGGAGCGAAGGGGCGATCCGATAGGCAACCTTCCAACTCTCGCCACGGCATCCCGGAGTTGGACCAGTCCATGTTCGAACAGTATCGAACACTTGTTCGATACTCAACTGACTGATGGGGCCGTCCTCGGAGGACAGTGGATCTACTCGACGAGCCCCTTGACTAGGGCATCGACCTCCGGGCCACAGTCACTCAGGTCACCGTCGGCGATGCACGGCTGGCCCAGAAGTTGGGCCACCAGATTGGCACCTAGGCCACCAAACATCCCCGCAGTGGTGCTGGGCGGCGGCACCGTGGTGGTGGGAGCCGCCGTAGTCGTCGGCCCTGCTGTGGTGGTGGGAGCCGCCGTAGTCGTCGGCGCTGCCGTGGTCGTGGTGGTGGTCGTGGTGGTGGTCGTGGTCGTGGTGGTGGTGGTGGGTGGCGCCGGGACGGCATCGACGGACAAGCCCCGGACCGCATTCTCGGCCAGGTGGGCCTCCCGCGTCCCCGGTCCGTACCAGCCGTCGGCCTCGACGCCCAACACTGTCTGGAGCAGCACGGCTTCCGTGCTGCGACCCCAGACATAGGAGGCGGTAAGCACCGCCTCCTCGTCCACCGGCGCCGCGGTGGTCGTGGTCGTCGTCGCGGGCGGAACCGTGGTAGTCGCTGCAGCAACCGGCGAAACGGTGGTGGTCCCCGGTGCGGCGGTAGTGGTGGGCACAACGGTGGTCGCCGGAATCGTCGGGGTCGGCAGCGCAGGCGACGGCGATGCGGACGGCGGGTAGAGCACCGGTCGCATCGAGGGCTCGGCAACGCGCGCGGCGACCACCACGCCCGCCCCCACGAGGGCGAGCGCGAGCACCAGATCAAGCACTCGACGAGTCACCCCCCCAGCCTCGCATCGCGTCGCCTCCGAACCGTGGCACCCCGACCAATCCGTGACGCGACATCCGTCACTCCCGGCCAGCCTCGATGTTGACATTTTGTCAATCTCACTGACCCAGAATGGCTAACCTGCGTCCATGAGCAGTTCTTCCAACGCCATCTCCAGTGACAACTCGAGCGTAGGTATCGGCTCGTTTGACGCCGTCGAGTTCGACCCCGCTACCTTCGATCCGGCCCGGTTCGGCCTGGCCACCGGCATTGTCGACGAGGTCGGCTACCAGCGGAGCGTCGAACGCTTCCGCACCCAGGGCATCGCGCTTCCCACGTTTGCCCAGATGGGGGATCCGTCGACCATCCCCGACGCCATCCGAGCCTCCTTGGCCGGCGTGGATCGCAATGCGGCCGATGCCCGCAACCTCTACCGGGTCCATTGGTACAACGACCTGTACGGCGGCCTGGTCGACGTCCCCGAACACGTCGTCCTGACGCCCGAGATGACCGGCGTCCCGTCGCCCATCATCGTGGCCTTCGGCAACCGCTTCCCGATGATCGGCGCTCACAAGGTGCTGGCGGCCTACGCCTGTCTGGTGCCCCGGATCGTCACCGGCGAGTACGACCCGACTCTCCACCGAGCCATCTGGCCGTCCACGGGCAACTACGCCCGGGGCGGCGTGGCCATCTCTCGTCTCATGGGCTGTCGCGGCGTGGCCGTGCTGCCCGAGAACATGAGTCGTGAACGATTTGAGTGGCTGGAGGAGTGGATTGCCGATCCGGGCGACGTGATCCGAACCACCGGCTCAGAGAGCAACGTCAAGGAGATCTACGACGCCTGCGACGAGCTGGCGAAAGATCCCGGCAACTTCATCCTCAACCAGTTCACCGAGTTCGCCAACCACGTCGGCCATCACGAGGTGACCGGCCGGGCCCTCGAGCACCTCTACCTCCATCACGCCGCCCAGCACCCCGGGCTCCGACTGGCCGGCTACGTGGCCGCCTCGGGTTCGTCGGGCACTCTGGCCGCCGGCGAGAGACTCAAGGCCGACCACGGTGCCCGTATCGCGGCGGTCGAAGCCGTCGAATGCCCGACCATGCTCTACAACGGCTATGGAGAGCACAACATTCAGGGCATCGGCGACAAGCACATCCCGTTCATCCACAACGTCACCAACACCGACGTGGTCGTGGGTGTCTCGGACCGGGCGTGCGACGAGTTGGGGGTGGCCTTCGCCAGCCCCGAGGGGCGTGCCCACCTGTCGGCCGCCGGCGTGGACGACGCGGTGCTCAACACTCTGGGCCACTTCGGCCTGTCCAGCCTCTGCAACGTCATAGCGTCCATCAAGGTGTCCCGTGAGTTGGACCTGGGCCCCGACGACGCCCTGGTCACCGTGGCCACCGACGGCGGCGAAATGTACGGCAGCGAGCGCGAGTCGATGATGGCCGGCCGATACGCCGCCGGATTCAGCGGCGCAGAAGCCGGGACGGCCATCGACACTCACCTCCTCGGGGCCGACACCGACCACGTCGAGGTCCTGACCGAGACGGGTCGCAACCGGATCTTCAACCTCGCCTATTACACGTGGGTCGAACAGCACGGCGTCGACTTCGCCGACTTCGAGGTGCGACGCAACCAGGACTTCTGGCGACACATCCAAACCTTCGCTCCATCGTGGGACACCATGATCGACGAGTTCAACGGCCGCACCGGGGTGCTGGCCGACTGATCGGGGACGATCCCTTGAGTCCCGTCCCTGTCGGCCGGCCTCCTGGCTGGCTCGGGGCACCTCCCAGCGCCACCTGGCCCGAGTTGGGCGCCCTCCCGACTGGCCGTCTGACCGACGACACCAACCCGTTCGTCGCGTTCCGGACACTGCTCTGGTCACACCACCGGGCCATCGCCGCGGGCTGGTCCGATACCCGATACGTGGACACCGTCCGTCGCTTCGACGACGCGGTGGCCGCCGTCGACGGCCACGGCTTCCGGACCACCCCGCTGGTTCGACAGATCGCGCTGGCCGATGCCATCGGCCAGACGGGCGGCATCTGGGCCAAGGACGAGACGGGCAACGTGTCAGGCAGCCACAAGGCCCGCCACCTGTTCGGACTGGCCCTCCACCTACTTGTCGACGAGGTTCCCACCGATACAACCCTGGCCATCTCCTCGTGCGGGAATGCTGCGCTGGCCGCCGCCATCGTGGCCCGGGCCGCCGGTCGCCCGCTGGCCGTCCACGTACCGACGTGGGCCGACATCACGGTTCTGGATCGCCTCGACGACCTCGGGGCCGACGTCCGGGTCTGCCAGCGTCGCGACGGCGAGGCCGGCGATCCGTGCATCCTGCGGTTCCGGGAGTTGGTGGCCACCGGTGCCGTGCCGTTCACCTGCCAGGGCATCGAGGCCCCGTGGACCATCGATGGTGGTCGCACCTTGGGATTCGAGTTGGTTACCGGCCTCACGGCCCACGACCGCTCCCCCACCCGACTCCTCGTCCAGGTAGGTGGCGCCGCCTTGGCTAGCAGCATCGTCCAGGCCCTGACCGATGCCGTGGATCTCGGTGGGTCCGACGTCCTCCCGGGCGGCCGGCCGCCGTTGGTCGCCGTCCAGACCGAAGGCTGTGCGCCGCTGGCTCGAGCCTTTAACCGGGTCGCCGACGCCGACGACCCCGTGGCCGCCTTGGCTGAGCATGATGGACCCCATATGTGGCCATGGGACGATCCAGGTTCGGCCGCCACCGGAATCCTCGATGACGTCGCCTACGACTGGCGGCCCGTGGTGCACGACATGTTGCTCGGGCCGGTGCCCGGCGGTCCCGTCGTAGCCCTCGAGACCGACGTGGTCGAGGCCCACCGACTGGTCAGAACCCACACCTCGGTGCCTGCCGATCCCACCGGCACAGCGGGTCTCGCCGGGCTGCTTGCCGCACGACGCGACGGCTGCATCGAGGCCGACGAGGAGGTCGTGATCCTGCTCACCGGGGTCGAACGGGCCCTGACAGGGCCCCGCTCCTGACGGCGCCCCAGAAGTCGGGGGGGGAGGGCTTCAGCGCTCCTCGCGGCGGTAGGCGATGCCTAGTGCCGCCGGTGCGGGAGAGGGCCGATTTCGCGACCGGATCGAGATGGCCACCAGGACGCTGATGGTCAGCAGGTAGGGAAGCATCGACAGAAGGATCGGCGAAAAGTCCACGCCGAAGGTCTGCAACCGGGTCTTAAGCGCCAGCGTCAGCCCGAACAGGAGCGCCCCGACCGCAACTCGGCCCGGACGCCACGCTCCAAAGATGACCAGCGCGACGGCGATCCAGCCCCGTCCGGCCACGATGCCGTCAGCCCACTGGGGGGTAAGCGAGAGCGTCAGGTAGGCGCCCGACGCTCCGGCTAGTCCACCGCCCGTGGCGACCGCCGCCAGGCGGATACCAACTACCGAATGGCCAGCGGCATCCGCGGTGGATGCCGACTCGCCGGCGGCTCGGATGGCCAGGCCGAGGCGGGTGCGCCACAGAACGAACCAGGTCACGAAGCCCGTGATGACCGCCAGGTAGACGAACGGCGACTGGGCGAACAGGATCGGCCCAGCCCACGGGATATCCGACAACGGGCCCCAGTCCACGGAAACCATCTCGGCCCCCGCCGGTTCGCCGACCGAACCACGCCCCACAAAGGCAGCCAGGCCGAGGCCGAGGATGGTTAGCGAGAGCCCGGAGACCACCTGTTCGGCACCCAGCACCACGGTGAAAAACCCGTGGAGCAGGCCGATCATCGCTCCGGCGGCCACCGCTGCCACCAGGGCCACCCACGGGTTGCCGGTCTGGAGGGCGACGACGAAGCCCGTGACCGCGCCCATGGCCATCATCCCTTCCACTCCGAGGTTCAGGATCCCCGCCTTCTCGGCAATCATCTCGCCCAGGGCGGCTAGGTAGAGCAGAGCACCGAATGACACCGTGGCCTCGAACAACCCGATCAGCGAGGCCTCGTTCACGACGTCACCTCCGTCGTGTCGCCGGCCACCATCTCGACCCGGTATCGGCTCAACACCCCGGCAGCGATAGCGCCGAACAAGATCAAGGCCTGAAGGATCGTCGACACCGATGACGAGACGCCCATGGTCTGGATGCTTTGTCCGCCGATCTGCACGGCCCCGAACAACACGGCCACCGCTGCGACGCCCGACGGTCTCATCAGTGCCAGCGCGGCCACGATGATGCCGGCGAACCCGAAGCCGTTGGACAGGCTTTCGGTGATCCGATCAGAGGTGCCACTTAGCTCGATGCCTCCAGCGAATCCGGCTACACCACCGGAAAGGACGAGAACCGTCAGAATCTTGCGTTCCAGCGAGATCCCGGCATAGCGGGCCGTAGCCCCCGAGGATCCGGCGACTCGTAACTCGTAGCCCCACGCTGTGCGGCTGGACGCCACACCAAACAGAAGGATCACGATGGCAGCCAGCACCACCCCGACGTGGGCCCGTTCGAACAGGCCGGGCAGCCGGGCGTTGTCGGGCAGCATCGGGGCCAGGGGAAAGTTGTGGGAATCGGGGTCCTTCCACCGACCGTGGACCAGCCACTGGACGAGACGGATGGCCACCTCGTTAAGCATGAGGGTGGTGATGATCTCGTTGACGCCAATCCGGGCCCGGGCAATGGCCGGACCGAGGGCCAGCAGGCCGCCACCGAGGATGGCGGCGGCGAGCATGGCCGCGATGAGGAGGGGTGACGGCCACTCCCCGCCAATCCGAGCCACCCAGGCCGCACCGACGGCGCCAGCCATGATCTGGCCTTCGGCGCCGATGTTCCACAGGCCCATGGACCCAGCCACGGCCACCGCCAAACCGGCGAGGCCCAGCGGCACCGCCCGGTTGAGGGTCACCGACCAGGCCCGGGGGTCACCCAGGGAAGCCTCAAACATCCGCTCATAGACGCGCATCGGATCGTGGCCCGAGCCGACCAGCAGGACAATGCCCACCACGAGGGCCACAGCCAAGCCAATACCGAAGGCCAGTGGTTGGCCGCCCCGCAGCACCTGTTCACGGCGAACCAGCACCGGCCTCCCCGCCCGTCTTCCCATTGGCCGATTCATCGGTTGGCCACCTGATCATCGGCCGGTACGGCATGACCGACCATCGCCTCGCCGATGGCGTGGCGTTCAGCGGTCGTCGGATCGAACTCGGCCACGATCCGACCGGCGTGGATCACGAGCAGGCGATCGGCCAGCGTCAACAACTCGTCGAGGTCCTCGGAGATGAGCAGGACCGCCGCGCCGGCGTCGCGCTCGCCCACCAGCAGGTCCTGGATGGCCTTCACCCCTTGAACGTCGAGTCCCCGGGTGGGTTGGGCGGCCACCACGACCCGAGGGCCGTCGACCAACTCTCGCCCAACCAGCAGACGTTGGAGGTTGCCGCCTGACAGCCCGGCGATCGGCTCGTCCAGCGGGCCGGTACGCACGCCGAACTGATCGACGAGGTCCCTGCAGTGGCTGGCCGCCGCCGCGAAATCCAGGAACGGACCACGGCGGTGACGGCCGTAGGTCCGTAGCACCGCGTTGTCCGTCACGCTGAGTCGGGGCGCCAGGCCCACACCGAGGCGGTCCTCGGGGATGTAGCCCAACCCGTCTGCGAACCGCTGGCGCGGGGTGGCGTCCGTTCGGTCTTCACCGATCAGGTGGATCGTCCCCGACTCGACGGGCCGCAGACCGGCGATGCACTGGGTCAACTCGCGTTGGCCATTGCCGGCTACCCCGGCGATACCCACAATCTCCCCCGAACGTACGGCGAGGTCCATGCCCTCGAGGCCGTTCAGCCCACGATCGTCGAGACACCGGAGATCACGCACCTCGAGACGGACTTCGCCGGCCTCGCGGAGAGGGGGCCGTTCGGTAATGACCGGGGACGCTCCGACCATGAGTCCAGCCAGTTCGGAGGCGTCGGTATCGGCCACTGATAGCGAGGCGGCCACCGTCTTCCCGCCCCGGAGCACGGTGGCCTCGTCGCAGAAGCCCATCACCTCGTGGAGCTTGTGGCTGATGAACACTACGGTGCGGCCGTCGTCGGCCATGTGGCGCAACACGGCGCCCAGTTCATCGGCCTCGCCCGGGGTGAGGACGGCCGTCGGCTCGTCCAGAATCAGGATTCTGGCGTCGCGCCACAACGCCTTGAGAATCTCGACCCGTTGGCGCTCGCCCATGGAGAGTTGCCAGACCGGCCGGTTGGGTTCGGTAGCCAGACCAAAGCGTTCGGCTAGTGCCCCGACCGCCAACTCGACGGCCGAGCGTCGCACGATTCGCTCGCAGGCCCCCAGCACGACATTCTCGGCCACCGTGAACGACGGCACGAGCCGGAACTCCTGGTGGACCATCCCCACCCCGGCAGCCAACGCGTCGGCCGGTGTGCGGAAGTGGTGGGCCATGCCGTCGATGCGGACGTCGCCCTCGTCAGGCCGGTAGACGCCTGACAGGACGTTCATCAGGGTCGACTTCCCGGCACCATTCTCGCCGAGAACAGCGTGCACGCTGCCCCGACGGACCCGCAGGTGGGCACCGGCATTGGCCACCACGCCGGGAAATCGCTTCCAGATGTCCCGTAGCTCAACGGCGGGTGGGCCATCAGCGGGCGCGACCCCATCTGGCTTCTCCGAGGTGTTGGCGAGGCCGGTCGGGTGCGGGGGTTCGGTCATCGGTGGTCCTGCGGTTCCAGTCTCGATAAATGGTCTCGACGAAAGGCCCTGCCGGGCGATCTCAAGTCGGACGTGACGGCGCCGGCGGGTCATCCCCGCCGGCGCCGCGTTCGTCTGGTCCCCCTTGGTAGGGGATGGACGTCAGGGTGAGAATCAGCCGGCGGAGCCGACGACCCCTTCGACGAAGACGCCGATTCCCAGCATGTCGCCGTCACTCATCGTCTCGCCAGCCGCCACGAGCACGCTGCCGTCCTGGGCGTTGATCGGACCCTGGAACGGATGGAACGAACCGTCAATGATCTGCTGCTTCCGTTCCGCCACCGCGGCGACCACGGATGCGTCCACGTCGCTGGCGATGGGCGCCAGGTCGACCGTGCCGTCAGCCATCGAACCCCAGTAGTAGCCACCCTCGTACGTGCCGGCCGTGGCCTGCCCGATGACCTCGGCGTAGCGCGGGCCCCAATCCCAGACCGGCGCCGTGAGGTGGGCCGCCGGAGCGTGGGCGCTCATATCAGAGTTGTAGGCCACCCAACGAGCGCCTGCGGCTTCGGCCTTCTCGCCAGCTGCCGTGGAGTCCTGATGCATGGCAATCACGTCGGCACCCTTGTCGAGCATCGCCTGGGCCGAGTCACCCTCGACCACCGGATCAAACCACGTGCTGGTCCAGACCACCTCGACCTGAGCGGCTGGGTTGATCTCACGGACACCAAGGGTGAAGGCGTTGATGCCCCGGATGACCTCGGGAATCGGGAAGGCCGCCACGTAGCCGATGAGGTTCGACGAGGTAGCTGAACCGGCGACCATGCCGGAGAGATAGCGGGGCTCGTACATGCGCCCGAAGCTGTTTCCGAAGTTGGTGCCGTTGGCCTTGTAACCCGAGATGTGGTCGAACACGACGTCGGGGAACTCGTCGGCGAGGGCTTCCATGTCGTCCATGTAACCAAACGAGGTGCCAAAGATGACGTTGTAGCCCTGATCAATGAAATCGCGAACGTGGTTGCCGAAGTCGGCGGTGCCCTCCGGCACGGCCTCTACATAAGCGGTCTCCACACCGGTCTCGGCTGCTGCCGCGGCTCGACCCTGGTCATGGGCGTAGGTCCACCCGGCATCTCCCACCGGTCCGACGTAGATGAAGGCCGCCTTGGTGGCGTCCTCGTCATCGGATCCACAGGCCGTGGCCACCAAGGTAAGGCTCAGGACGACGGCCAACAGGCCGGCAATTCGGCGTCGCATCATTTCTCCCTCTGGCCGCCCCGGTCCGGGCCCATATGGCCCGTCGAGAGCCAGGACGGCTCGTCGGCGATCATTCCACGTTTCATCAATACGCGCCACAACAGGCGGAGAACCTGAACTGCAGCTCCGATCCGAAGGTCAACCGGCCACCGTGAGTTGCAGGCTGACCCGGGTGGCGCCGTTGGCCACCGCGGCACGGACCACTGCGTCGACTGCGTCCAGCACGGCGATCGTCTCACCTTCCACGGCGGTCCCGAAGGGGCCGACCTCGACATCCAACCCGGCTGCCTCGGCCACCGCGATGGCCGCCTTGACATGGGGGCCGGGGTCTCCCTCCACGAAGGGTTCGATGGTGAACTCGGCGACCGTCGACATGGACTCATCATGGCCCATGATTAGCGGTGCGTCAGTCCCAGAGGGCCCGGGCTCGCTGGGCCAGGTCTCGGTGGGCAGTCCGAAGATCCACCCCGGCGAGCTCTCCATCGGTCACCACGGCACGCCCCCCGACCAGAAGGTGGCGGACCCGACGATCCGGCCCCAGCACCAGTCCGGCCACCGGGTCGGCCATGTCGCCCAAGTCGTCGCCAGGCCACACCGCCAGATCGGCCCGCATGCCCACGGCGAGGCGACCGGTGTCGGCCATGCCCAGACAGTCCGCACCGCTTGTCGTGGCCATCTCCACCACATCGGCCGGCATCAAAGCATCGGGACGCCGCTCTCTCAATCGGGCGGTGTAGAGGGCCTGCCGGAGTTCGGGGAATAGTCCTCCAACTTCGTTGGACGCCACGCCATCGACGCCCAGACCCACCGGGCAGCCGGCGGCTCGCAGGTCGGCGACCCGGCACATGCCGGCGGCCAGTCGGGCGTTGGACGACGGACAGTGAGCGATGCCCGTGCCGGCCGAGCCCAGGCGGGCCATCTCGTCGTCGTCGATGTGGATGCCGTGGGCCAGCCACACGTCATCTCCCACCCAACCCCATTCATCGAGCATCTCCACGGGGCGTCGCCCAAACCGTTCCAGACAGTGCTCCTGTTCGGCAATGGTCTCGCACAAGTGGGTGTGAAGGCGTAGGCCGTAGCTTCGGGCCAACTCGGCGGACTCCACCATGAGTCCGGTGGTCACTGAGAACGGGCTGCACGGGGCGACGGTCACGAACACCATGTCGCCGTCGTGGTGGCGCGCGATCACCGACTCGGTAGAGGTCAGGATGGCGTCGCGGTCCTCGACCACGTGGTCTGGCGGTAGGCCGCCGGCACTCTCGCCGAGATCCATGGACCCCCGCGACAGGTGCAGGCGGATGCCGACGGTCCGGGCCGCATCGACAATGGCGTCAAACACCGTGTCGTCGCCGCCCGGCACCAGGTAGTGGTGGTCCGACGCGGTGGTGCAGCCGGTAGCTGCCAACTCACCTAGGCCGACTAACGCGGCAGCCCGTACGTCATCGACCGAGAGCCGGCCCCACACTGGGTACAGCTCAACCAACCACTGGAAGAGGTCGCAACCGGTGGCCCGACCCCGGGTCATCCACTGGTACAAGTGGTGATGCGTGTTGACAAGACCAGCGGTGATGATGTCGCCTTCGCAGTGCACCTCCTTGTCGCCCGACTCCGGAGCCACGATGCCCACCGCGGTGATCCGACCATCCACAATGGCCACGTCGCCGGGGTGACGGGCACCCCGCAGGACCAGTCGATCCTCGGGCACCGATGAACCTTCTCGAGCGGGAAACGTGGTCATGGAGTCCAGTCGGCGAAGGTGTCGATCATCATCCGGACGTCGGGGCCCAGTGGATAGAGGATGGGGCAGGTGCAACCGTCGGCCATGTACTGGCCCACCTTTTCTCGGACCTCGTCGGGCGTGCCTGCCGCGCAGATCATCTGCACCACGTCGTCGGGCACCAGCTTTGAAGCGGCCTTCACCTGCTCGTGGGTGGCCGGCCAGGTCAGGACCCGACCGATCTCCTCGAGTAGCGATTCGGGCACACCGGAGGCCTTCATGATGTGGGGCTGCTGACCCAGGTACTGGGTGACCATGAGGCGGGCACCGTCGAGGGCCTCGGCCCTGGTCTCGGCCACCGAGCACACCACCAACTGGGGGCGGTCCAGGTCGTCGACCGAGCGGCCCACCCGGGCGGCCCCGTCTGCCAGGCGATCCATGGCCTTCCGGTTGTACTCGGGCGACACCAGATAGTTGAGCACGACACCGTCGGCGATCTCGCCGGTCAGTTCGAGCATCTTGTCACCCGTAGCACCGATGTAGATCGGCACGTCCTTCGGGCGACGCTGTTGGTACACGTAGTCCAACTCCACGCCATCAAGGTGCACGAACTCGCCGTCGTAGGTGACTGTCTCGTCGGCCAGCAGAAGCCGGCACGCCTCGACGGTCTCCCGGATGGCGGTCAACGGTCTCCGACGCTGCACGCCGACCTTGCTAGCCAGTGGTTCCCACCACGCACCGATGCCCAGAATCATCCGACCAGGGGCCAGGTCGTCCAACGTCGAAAAGGTCGACGCCAGGCGGGCCGGGTTACGAGTCCAGCAGTCGACCACCCCCGAACCGATCTTGATGGTCTCGGTGCAGGTGGCAAAGGCCGCCATGGGGACCACGGCGTCACGGACCAGTCTCGAGTCGGCCTGCCACACGGCTTCGAAGCCGCGTTGTTCGGCGTACGTGACGTACTGCATCGCTTCCGTAATGGGATGTGCATCCTGCAGGTAGATAGCCAGTCGGGTCATGTTGCTTCCTCTCTCAGATCTCTTCGAGTCGACGGTGTAGGCGTACCGCCTGTTCGGCAGCCCGAGCCCGAACCTCGTCGGCGTCGACCCGGGTGGGTCGACCATCAGCCAGCACGACCGCGCCGTCGACCTCCACGGTGCGGGGACCGACCCCCGTGGTAAAGGCCAACCGCCAGGGGTCCATGTGCGGGTAATCCCAGGTCACCCGGTCGTTGCGGGCCTCGGGGAACAGATCCCAGCCGGTGGTCAACCACCCCCAGGCGGTCTCGGGCGAGGCGGTGACGTCGTCCTCGCGGTGGCGCACGTAGGCCACCCGGAACTCGTCGAGCATGTCGGCCCCGATGCCGTCGGTACCGAGTGCTACCGGGTTGGCGAACCGGGTCGGGCGGGCGTAACCCACCGAGTTGTTCATGTTCGACCGGGGGTTGTGCACGAAGGTCCCGGCCAGGCCGTGGTCGTCGTCGAGATGCACACCGTGGACTAGTAGCCAGTCGTCGGTGGCCAGCGGCCGCAGGCGGTCGGCCGCTCCGACGTCGGCGGTCCCCTCGGCCACATGCACGTGGACGCCGACCCCCAGGTCGGCGGCAAGGCCGGCAGCCGCCTCGAGGCTGGCGTCGCTGCAGGTGAAGGCGGCGTGGATGCCCACCATGCCCCGACCCCCGGCTCGCAGGTACCGCTCGTTCTCAGCCAGACCTCGACGGGCTCCGTCGGCGCCGTGACGGTCGGTGATCCCGTAGGTGCACGAGACCCGGACGCCCACCTCGGCACACGCCTCGGCAATGACGTCGAGTGACCCGTCGATGGCCTCGGGCGATTCGTGGTGGTCGATGATCGCCGTGCAACCACGCTCCAGGGCCTCCACCGCACCGAGCATGGCCGACCAGCGGATCGATTCCAGGTCCAGTGCCCGGTCGAGTCGCCACCAGACCAACTCCAGGATGTCGGTGAAGCCGGCCGGCGTGCGGGGTGGGGCGGGCATGCCCCGAGCGAGCGACGAGTACAGGTGGTGGTGCGCGCAGACCAGGCCCGGGCTCGTCGCTCCGTCTGCGGCATCCACGGGACTCAGCGTCCGTCCCAGTCGGCCCAGTGCTCCTGCTGGTCCGGTGCCGCCATGGGCAACGAGTGGCGCCACATCCCGTCGTGGGCGTGGAGGGCCGCGGCGACCGCCCCGGCGGTCGGGACGAGACCGATCTCGCCCACGCCTTTAATCCCGTAGGGGGCGTCGGGCTGGGGTGACTCGACGAGGCGCACGTCGACGTCAGGCATGTCCTTGGGGCGGATGATCCCGAGACTGCGCAGGGTCTCGTTGCGTGGGCGGGCCTCGTTGTCGGCCGGGAACCCCTCGGTGAGGGCATACCCGAGACCCATGTGCACCGCGCCCTCCACCTGGCCTTCGCACAGCATCGGGTTGACGGCCCGGCCCACGTCGTGGGCAGCCACCACCCGGTCGACATCGCCCGTCTCCGGGTCGAGCACGACCAGCTGGGCGGCGTAGCCGAACGTGGAGTGGATGATCGGATTCTCGACACCGTCGTTGAGCGAGTTAGTCCAGTCGACCCGGTACTCCCCCTCATAGTCGACGCCGATCCGACAGCCGTCGGCCTTGGCATTGCGACAGGCGTCGGCCACCGATCCGGCGCCCATCAAGGTGCCCCGGCTGCCCGTGGTCTGTCCGGCACCCAGCTCCCGGGTGGTGTCGACAATCACGTCGATGCATTCCGGATCGATACCGAGCTCCTCGACGGCCACCTGCATGGCTACGGTGTCGACGCCCTGGCCCATCTCGGTCCAGCAGTGCCGCACCTCGACCCGGCCGTCGTCGCGGAAGTGCACAACGGCCCGCGCGACTTCCTTGAAGCCATTGCCTAGGCCCGAGTTCTTGAGGCCCAGGCCGAGACCGACCGGTCGGCCATCGGCCACCGCGTCGTCGTAGGCGTCCTTCACTTCGTCCAGGCACGCCCGGGCCCCTAGGCAGCCGTCGTCCATGATCTGACCCGGCCCCCACACCACTCCCGGGGAAATGACGTTGCGGCTGCGGATCTCCCAGCCGGAGATACCGGCCTTCTCGGCGAGGCGATCTAGCACGCCCTCCATGGCGAACTGGGCCTGGTTGGCCCCGAAGCCCCTGAAGGCGCCACAGACCGGGCCGTTGGTTCGCACCGCGGTGGCCTCCACGTCGATGGTGGGCAACACGTAGGGGCCACTGGCGTGTCCGGCGGCTCGCTCCAGAACCTTCATGCCGACCGACGCATAGGGGCCAGAGTCACCGATCATCCGTACCCACAGGCCGGTCAACCTGCCGTCAGCATCACAGCCCGCCCGGTAGGCCATGCGGATCGGGTGGCGCTTGGGATGCATGAGGAGCGACTCCTCACGCGACAGCGTGCACTTGACGGGACGCCCGGTGACCCAGGCGGCGAGCGCCGCGTGGGCCTGGTTGGACATGTCCTCCTTACCGCCGAACGCCCCGCCATTGGACACCAGTTCCACGGTGATCCTCGATGTGTCGACATCGAGGACCGAGGCGATCTGGTTGCGGTCGTCCCACACGCCCTGGCCACCGGAGTACACGTACAAGCCGGGCTGGTCCTCGCTCCCCTCCCCGGACGGGTCGTCGCCGGGAAGGACCGTGGGCACGGCGAGGGTCGACTCGGGCTCCACGAAGGCGTGTTCGATGCGTTGGGTTTGGAAGACCTCCTCGACCACGTGGACGGACCCGGCCAGCGCGGCCTCTACGTCACCGCGGGCATAGGTCGAGACCGAGAGCACGTTGCCGTCCAGTTCCCAGACGGCGTCCTCGTCGGCGGCCACCGCCACCACCGGGTCGCTGTACACGGTCAGCGGCACCTGCTCGACGGTCACCATCTCGGCGGCCCGGCGAGCTGTCTCACGGTCGTCGGCCACCACCACGGCCAGCACGTCGCCGAGGTACGAGGTGCGCCCCCCCTCGGGGATCATCACCGGCCAGTCGGTGTGGATGATGCCGACCCGACGGGCTCCGGGGATGTCGTCCGCCGTGAGCACCCGATGGACGCCGTCGATCGCCTCAGCGGCCGAGGTGTCGATGCGTACGATGTCGGCCCTGGCATGGTCGGCCAACCGCAGTGCCGCGTGTAGCAGACCCTCGGGGAAGAGGTCGTCGACGTAGGGTCGATCGCCGAGGGAGAGTTCGCAGGCCTCCAACTTGATGCCGCTGGATCCCACGCCTCCGCGGGGCAGGGGTACCGGCACCTCGCCGGCGGCCAGGGACTCCACGGCGTCGAGAATCTTCACGTAGCCGGTGCAGCGACATAGGTGGGCGCCCAGGTGCCGGGCCGCGTCGTCGCGTTCCAATGCCTTTCCCTTACTGGATGCCTTATCCAGTAGCGCCTTGGTCCGCATGACGATGCCCGGGGTGCAAAAGCCGCACTGCAGAGCGCCGTGGGCGGCGAACGTCATGGCGTACCGCTGCCGCTCGTCCTCGTCGAGACCCTCCAGCGTGGTGATCGACGCACCGTCGGCCTTGTCCATCGACGTCTGGCACGACACCCGCGCCTTGCCGTCCACCAGAACCGTGCAACAACCGCACTGACCGGAGGGTGAGCAACCGTCCTTGGGTGAGGTCACCCCCAGTTCGTCGCGTAGCGCGGCCAGCAGATGGGGGTGGTCGACCGAGGCTTCCACCGTCGTGCCGTTCAGGTCGAAGGTCGTCACGACCGGTCCCCCTCATCTCGTTTCCGGTCGGCCTGATCGTTCAGGGCGCCCTGCACGTGAGCAGGTACCTCGGGCCCCCGCTGGGTGGTGATGCGGCCGTAGACCTCGGGGCGGCGGTACCGGTCGAAGTCGAAGAGTGTTTCGGTGAACTTGGCGCACAGGTCCAGGTCGGCGGTGGCCACCACCAACTCATCGCCCACCGTGGCCGCTGCTGCCCGGACCTCGCCCGACGGGGCGATGATGGCGCTCTCGCCCAACAGGTCGCAGCCCTCTTCGCACCCGGCCTTGGCCACGCCGACCACCCACATGCCGTTCTGGTAGGCGCCGGACTGGAGCACCAACCCGTTGTGGAAGCCCTGAAGACGGTCCTGGTCGGGATCGGGGGCGTAGTGGATCGGCGTGTTGTAGCCGATGAGGGCGAGCTCGCAGCCTTGGAGGCCCAGCACCCGGTAGGTCTCAGGCCATCGCCGGTCGTTGCAGATGGCCATGCCAACAACCCCACCGAACGCACCGTGCACGTCGAATCCATCGCCGGCCTCGAAGTAGTAGCGCTCCAGGTGCTGGAAGGCCCGCCAAGGCTCATGGTCCTCATGGCCGGGGAGGTGGACCTTGCGGTAGCGACCCACGACGGTGCCGTCTCGTTCCACGAGGATCGCCGTGTTGTAGCGGTGCCCGTCGGGCGTGAGTTCGGCATACCCGAGGTGGAAGCCCACGCCGAGGCGACGGGCCTCATCGAACAGAGGTTGCGTCTCGGGGCCGGGCATCTCGGTCTCGTAGAACCGGTCGGCTTCAGCCAGGTCGTCGACCCACCACCGCGGAAAGAAGGTCGTCAGGGTGAGTTCAGGAAACACCACCAGGTCGCACCCGGCCTCGGCTCCTTCGCGGAGCAGGCCGATGAGTCGCTCGACGACCATCGTTCGGGTGTCGGCCAACTGGATGGGGCCGACCTGGGCGGCCCCGATGGTGAGGGAGCGCGTCATCGGTCTAGTGGATCCTGGTCGAGGGCGAGGATGGTCTGGAGCAGGACATCGGCCCCGGCCACCAGGTCGGCCGGGTCGGTGTGCTCGGCTGGATTGTGGCTGATCCCGTCGCGGCTGGGCACGAAGACCATGCCGGTCGGGCACACGCGGGCCAGCATCTGGGCGTCATGGCCGGCACCCGACGGCATCCGTCGGATCGAGTGGCCCAGATCGGTGGCCACCGAGGCCACCGTGTCGACCACCCGGTTATCGAAGGCCACCGGTTCGAAGCGGGCCAGCGTGCGTTGGGCGACGGTCACGCCTTCAGCCGCCGCGGCTTCGGCCACGAAGCAGGCCAGGTCGGACTCGGCTTCCTGAAGGAGGGCCTCGTCGGTGTTGCGAAGGTCCACGGTCATGGACGCCGAAGCGGCCACCACATTGATCAGGTTGGGGTTCAGTTCGATCCGGCCCACGGTGGCCACCTGTCGACCCTCCCCCATGGCGCCCATGCGAGTGGCCAGCTCACGCACGTGGGCTGTGACCTTGGCGGCCACGAAGGCCGGATCGTGGCGCAGTGCCATGGGGGTGGTCCCGGCGTGGTTGGACTGGCCGGTGATGGTCAGCTCGGTCCACGAGATGCCCTGAACGCCGGTCACCGCTCCGATGGTGACACCCTCGGCCTCGAGAACCGGGCCCTGTTCCACGTGTAGTTCTACGAAGGCCCGGGGTGATGGGCCGGGACACGGCGAGGTGCCCCGGTAGCCGATGCGATCCAGCTCCACGCCCACGACGGCACCGTCGATGCCCTCGATGTCGAGTGCTTCCTCGACGGCCATGCCGCCCACGTAGACAAGGCTGCCCAGCATGTCCGGCGGGAACCGGGCGCCCTCCTCGTCTGTGAAGAAACCCACGGCCACCGGATGCTCGGTTTCGATGGCATTGGTTTCAAGGGTCTCGATGACCTCCAGGCCGGCTAACACGCCGAGGTTCCCGTCGTAACGACCGCCGGTTTGGACGGTGTCGATGTGGCTACCCGTCATGGTCGGCGGCCCATCGATCCGTCCGGCCCGCACCCCGACCACGTTGCCAATCCCATCGATTGAGATGTCCAGACCCAGGTCACGCATCCACGTGACGACCAGGTCTCGGCCAGCCCGATCGTCGTCGGTCAGGGCGAGACGGCACGAGCCGCCACCATCGATGGGGCCGATGGCTGCCAGGTCCTCGATGCGTCGCATCAGGCGGTCACCGTCGATACGTAGTGCAGCGCTCCGGTCCCTGGTCATGCGATGACCTCCGCGGTCAACGCGTTGCCACCTAGGCAGATGTCGGACGGCCGGATCGGTACTCGTGGCAGGGCGAGGCCGGTGGCGTCGCGGACGGCCGCGGCCACCGCTGCGGTCGATGAGATGGACGGCGGCTCACCGATTCCCTTGGCACCGAACGGGGCCCCGGGCTCGGGTTGTTCGATCAGAGCGGCCACCTCGAGGGGCGGCATGTCCAACGCCGTGGGGATCAGGTAGTCGGTGAACGAGGCGTTGCGTATGTGTCCGTTGGTGACCTGGACCTCCTCCATGACGGCTAGGCCCACGCCCTGGGCCGCTCCCCCCTCCAGTTGGCCGAGGGCTTGCAGCGGATGCAGCACACGGCCAACGTCCTGGGCAGTGGTCAGCTCGACGACCTTCACGAGCCCCAGGTCGGGATCGACATCGACGATGGCCCGGTGGGCCGAGACGGCGAACGAGACGTGGGCGTCACCCTGCCCGTCGCCATCGAGTGGTGACGTGGGGGCGTGACGGTGGACCACCTCGGCCTCTACCGGCTCGACGGTCAGCCCCTCAAGGGAGAGATCCAGGTCTCCGGTCAGCGACACGATCCGACCATCGGCCAGCACGAGGTCGTCGATCGACACGCCATGGGCGGTGGACACCCCGGCCAACAGCTCGCGGCGAACCGTCTCACAGGCCATCTGCACGGCCCCGCCGGACATCCAGGTCTGGCGGCTGGCCGACGTGGAGCCTGCCGAACCGATGGACGTTGTCTCGACCGGTGCTAGGACGACCTCGTCCACGCCCAACACCTCGCCGGCGATCTGACGGGCCAGGGTCACGAATCCCTGACCAACCTCGGCGCACGCACAGGTGATGGTGGCCACGCCGTGGTGGAGCACGCACCGCGCCGCACTCGAATCGTCGAAGCCCTCTGAGAACATCAGGTTCTTGAAGCCCACGGCCACCGCCTCGCCGCGAACCACATGTTGGGCATCCGCGGTTCGTCCGGCACCACCGGGGCGAGCCATGGGCTCGTCGGAACCGAGTGCGCCCGATGGGTGGCCGGCACACGCCCGGATCACCTCGGCCACCGGGAGCGTTCCGGCGATGACCTGGCCGGTGGCCAGACGGTCCCCCGGTTCCAGTGCGTTTCGCAGCCGGAGGGCCACGGGATCCATGTTCAGCGCGGCAGCCAGCCGATCCATCTGGGCCTCGTGGGCGAAGCAGGTCTGGACGGCGCCGAAGCCCCGCATGGCCCCGCACGGTGGGTTGTCGGTGCGGACCACCACACCCTCGATCTCGACCGATGGGACCATGTACGGGCCGGCGGCGAAGCAGGTGGCGTTGGCGATCACCGCACTGCTGGACGAGGCGTAGGCCCCACCGTCCAGCAAGAGGTGGGCCTCGACGCGCACGAGGTCTCCGTCGGTCGTGGCGTGGTGCCGGTACCACATCCGTGCTGGATGGCGATGCACGTGACCGTGGAAGCTCTCCTCGCGGCCGTAGGACATCTTCACCGGTCGCCCGGTGCGTAGCGCCAGCAGGCACAGGTGCACATGGAGGCTGAGGTCCTCTCGGGCACCGAACGCCCCGCCTACGCCAGCCAGTGTCAGGCGAACCTTCTCGTGGGGCAGATCGAGGCAGGCCGCCACCTGGTCGCGATCGACGTGCAGCCACTGGGTGGCCACGTACAGGTCGACGCCACCGTCGTCGTCAGGAACGGCCATGCCGGATTCAGGGCCGAGGAATGCCTGGTCCTGCATGCCCACCTCGTAGGTGCCCTCGACGGACACAAGGTCGTCACGGTCGGCGGCCGACTGGTCGCCATGACGCAGGTGGATACGCCGTATGACGTTGCCGTCGGGATGGATCGGATCGGCGGTCTCGGCCAGCGCCGGATCCACCAAGGGCTCGGTGGGCTGCCAGTCCACGACAATGGCCGCTAGGGCACGGCGCGCCGTGTCGGGATGGTCGGCGGCCACCACGGCCACCGGCTCGCCCTCGTAACGCACCACGTCGCAGGCCAGCACCGGCTGGTCGCAATGCTCGAGTCCGAAGGTGGGGCTACCGGGCACGTCCTCATGGGTGAGGACGGCATGGACTCCGTCGATGGCCAGCGCCGAACTCGTGTCGAGGCCCCCGATCCGGGCCGCGGGGTGCGGCGACCGGAGCGTGGCCCCCCACAGCATCCGGTCGTGATGAAGGTCGCTGGAAAAGGCGAAGCCGCCGGTCACCTTGGGGACGCCGTCAGGGCGGGGTGCGTTCTCGCCTATCCGGGGGCCGCCCGACGTCCGGGCACCGGTCTCAACCACCGTCATGGGGTGGCCTCCGCCTGTCGGGCCGCGGCGGCCCGGTCGACAGCATCGAGGATCCGGCCGTAGCCAGTGCAGCGGCAGAGGTTGCCGGAGATGGCCTCGCGTACCGTGAGGTCGTCGGGCTTGGAATCGTCATCGAGTAGGGCGTCGACGGCCATCAGCAGACCGGGTGTGCAGAATCCGCACTGCACGGCTCCGGCGTCGAGGAACGCCTGCTGCACGTCGGAGAGGTCGCCTTCCGAGCCGAGGCCCTCGATGGTCACCACCTCGCGTCCGGCGGCCGCTTCAGCCAGCACCAGGCAACTACACACCGTCTCCCCGTCGAGGCGAACGGTGCACGAGCCGCACTCACCCTCCTCGCACGCATTCTTGGACCCGGCCAGACCCAAGCGCTCGCGCAGCACGAACAGCAGGCTCTCGCCGGCCACGGCATCGACTACCAAGCGGTTTTCACCGTTGATGGACAGGGAGAAACCGTCCACGCTCGTCATGCCGTCACCGGTGCGGACCGGGGAAATGCCCGGAGGATGGCCCGGCGGGCCAGGACGCGCACGGCGTGTCGTCGGTACGCCGCAGAGCTGCGGTGGTCGTCGATGGGTCGGGCGGCATCGGCCACCAGGTCGGCGAAACGGTCCACGAGGTCGGAATCCGGAGAGGCCATGTTCTCGAAATCGAGCCGCTCGGCCACTAGCACCTCGGCTTCTACGGCCCGCAGCGGGACCGGAGCCACCGAACCGAGGGCCACTCGGACGTTGCGGCCCGGCCGGTCCACCACCAGGGCGAGGGAGGTCACGGCGATGACCATGGCGTTGCGGGTTCCCACCTTTAGGAACTCCTGGGGGCCGTCGAGGACCGGCACGCGGATGGCCGTGATGAGCTCGCCGGGGATCAGGGCGTTGGCCTTCACCCCGGTCACGAACTCGTCCAGCGGCAGCCGACGGGCTCCACCGGCTGACTGCAACTCGATCTCGGCGTCCAGTGCGGCAAGCACGGGCAGGGTGTCGCCGGCGGGTGACGCAGTGGCCAAGTTTCCGCCGAGGGTTGCCGCGTTGCGGATCTGCGGGGAGCCCACGGTGCGGGCTGCCTGGGCCAGAGCGGGCACCAACGAGGCGAGGGCCGGCTCGGCAAGGTCGGTGCACGTAGTCCCGGCGCCGAGGCGTAGGACGTCAGCACGGTCGCCCTCGAGGCTCCATCCCCGGAGTTCAGGTATCCGATCTACGGCCACCACGTGGCCGATCGTGCGGACCCCACGGTTCACCTCGACCATGAGATCGGTGCCACCGGCCAGAACCAGTGCATCGGGGTGGGCAGCCAGGGACGCGCAGGCGTCGTCGATGGATGTCGCAATGGTCACCGGCACCCCAACATGCTGCCGTGCCGCGCCCCATTCGTCAACATTTTGTCAACTAAGGGGTCGGGGCTAGGGTGCCCCCGTGGCCACCTCCGACCCACTCCTGGACGCGCTTCGGCCAGTCGTCGAGGCACTCAGGGGCGCGCTGGTTCCACCGGCCGAAGCCGACGGCGAGGACGTCGAGGTCGTGTGGAATGGCGTCGTGGTTGCCGCCGTCCGCCGGCCCGACCCACACCTGGACCTACACAACGCCCTTCTCACCCTCATCGCCGAGGTCGAACACGACATGGGCCATCCGTGCGCCGAGATGGATCGCTCCCAGAAGCAGGAGGCCGTGGCGCTCCTCAACGAACGGGGAGCGTTCACCCTCCGTAAGTCCGTGGAGGACGTGGCCGAGGCGCTCGAGGTGAGCCGCTTCACCGTCTACAACTACCTGGAGCGCGCCGAAGCAGGCTAGATCGTGGGCCTCCGGTACGGTCCGCGGCCATGACCAGCCCATCCCTTCCTAAGTCCGATGCAGAGTTGGCACGGATCGACGCCGTCGGCCTGGCCGACCTAATCCGCAGCGGGCAACTCTCACCGGTCGAGGCGGTGGAGGCCACCATCGACCGGATCGAACGCCTCGACGGCGATCTGAACGCGGTCATCCATGAGCAGTTCGACCAGTCCCTCGAGTTGGCGGCCTCACCCGACCTGCCCGACGGGCCGTTCCGAGGCGTACCCATGCTCATCAAGGACCTGTGGGCCACCGAGGCCGGGCAACCACACCACGCCGGAGTCCAGGCCCTCAAGGAAGCGGAATTCACCGGAGAAGTCGACTCGAATCTGGTCGCCCGCTACAAGCAGGCCGGCTTCGTCATCGTGGGCCGGACCAACACCCCTGAGCTGGGCCTCGTGGCCACCACCGAACCACATGCCTACGGGCCCAGCCGCAATCCGTGGAGCACCGACCACAGCACCGGAGGCTCGTCCGGAGGTGCAGCCGCCGCAGTGGCCGCTGGCATGCTCCCGGCCGCCCACGCCAGCGACGGGGGCGGGTCCATCCGGATCCCGGCCGCCATGTGCGGCCTGGTCGGCCTCAAGCCATCGCGGGGTCGGATCTCCAATGGTCCAAGGGAGGAGTGGTCGTTCTCGTGCCAGCACGTGGTGAGCCATACCGTCCGTGACACGGCAGCCATCCTCGACGCCACGGCCATCCCGTTCGCCGGTGATGGCGTGGTGGCTCCCGATCACGGGCGGCCTTACGCCGGATGTGTGGACGCCGACCCGGGTCGCTTCCGGATCGGCCTCATGCCCGACAACCATCGCAACGAGACCCACCCTGACTGCGAGGCGGCCACCCGCCGCACCGCCGACCTGCTCTCCAATCTGGGCCACGAGGTGGTCGAGTCCCGGCCGGAGGCCTTCCTGCACCTCGGCGAACTCAAGGATCTGGCCTGGGCCTTCACCGTCAACTGGTCGGTGGGCGCCGTGGTCAGCCTGTCCATCCTCGGCGAACAGTTGGGTCGGACCGTCACCGCCGACGACGTCGAACCCGGGACCTGGGCCATGGCCCAGCGGGGCGAGGGCTACAGCGGCCCCGACTTCTCCCGGGCCCAGTCCATTCTCGGCGGCTGGCGCCGCTCCATGGCGCAGTGGTGGAACGACTTTGACGTGTTGTTGACGCCAACCACTGCCCAGCCACCGGCCCGTATCGGCGAGCTCACGCCCACCGACGACGACCCCGTGCGAGGCTCGAAAAGATCGCTGCCCTATTCGGTGTACACGTCGCCGTTCAACTGCACCGGCCAGCCAGCCATCTCGCTGCCGCTCGGTTCATCGGACGGCCTACCCATCGGCGTCCAGTTGGTCGGCGCCTACGGCCGTGAGGACCAGTTGCTCTCCGTGGGTGGCCAGCTGGAGCGGGCCATCAACTGGTCGGCCCACCGGGCCCCCATCCATGCCTGATCCGGGCTCCGACGATTCGAGATATTCAGGCGTCTAGGACGGCGGTGCCAGCGCCCTGAAGGTCGACCACTGGAGGCTCGGTCGACCACGGGAAGTTGATCCACTGATCAGTGTGGCGCCAGACGTACTCGCAGTCGACCACCGACTGGGGCTTCTGGTACAGCACTGCAGAACGCACCTCGGCTACCGCTTCGGTTGCCGTCTCGTGCACCAGGGCCAACGTGTGACCGGTGTCGGCTACATCATCGACGATCAGGATCTTCTTGTCGCCCAGGTCCACCCAGTCGACATAGGGCGGCAAAATCACCGGAATGTCGAGACGCTCGTCGACGCCGGTGTAGTACTCGACGTTCATTACGTAGAGGTTCTTGACAGCCAGTGCGTAGCCCAGCGAGCCGGCCACGAAGAGGCCACCCCGGGCAATGGACAGAATCATGTCGGGCCGGTAGCCATCATCGGCCACCATCTGTGCCAGTTCGCGAACCGCCGTGCCGTAGATCGGCCAGTCCATTTCCTCGCGTACCGGTTCCTTCAGTTGGTGCTCCACTGCCACGTCCGCTCCGTCCTCCGTGCTCGTGGCCGGGAAACCTACCCGTTGAGCGACCGATCGGCCGGAGCCGGGTCAGGGCGCCCGGGCATCAATTCCGGTCGTTGGTCACGAACTGTCAGTCATAGGTGGCGGCGACCGTCCACCGGCCATCGGTCAGCACCACCAGGAGGGCCGTGCCGTCGGCCGTCACCACCTGAAGCCGGACCCGGCGGCGGCGTCGCAGGGGATCCCACCAACGTTCGTCGACCGGCCACGGCCCGGCCCATGCCACGACCCGCTCCCCCGGAGCCACAACCGGACGAGACCCAACGGGTGGCTGCGGGACGATCAGACGGTCAGGCGGCGCCGAGAGCCTGCTTCGTCCATCCACACCTACCGGTGCCCCTGCGGCATCCACTACATCGATGACCACCGGCTCGAGATGGACCGCCGCCGGGGACGGTCCCGGTAGGGCACCTGGCCAGGGCTCCACTTCCGGCTTCCCTCCCCTTCCCGGGCAGTTAACCGATCCGCCTTCCCCAAGCGGTTCGACGAACGGCGTGAGGACCACCCTGTCGTCGGGATCCCGTCCGCCCCGCCACTCCGGAATCCTCACCGACCCTGGACCCATCAACCCCACCACCCGGGCGCACGCCCGCCCGGCCCGCTCATCGGCCGCCGAGACCCCACCCCAGAACCCCAACTGGCGGCCTGATGCCGGGACGATCTCATCGGGGGCCAACACCAACCGCGTGATGCCCGACGTGGGGCGAACCGCCGGAGGACCGTGCAACCATCCCTCCAACTGCCACCGGACCCTGTCAGCCACCGCGACCGAACCCAGCACCCCCTCGTCACGCCAACGGCGGGACACCCTTTGGCCGTGTTCGGTCTCGGCCTCGACCACCACCCGGGTACACGCCATCCCCCGAGCCGAAAGCCGCTCGTGGAGAGCCTCAGCGGCAGATCGGGCAGCAAAGGCGACTCGGTCAATTCGGTCCACCGGTGGGTCGAAAGCCATTGACACCGCCAGGTCCGGTGGCGCTGGACGATGACCCACCGGGCGGTCATCGATCCCTGAAGCCAGACGGTGGGCGTCAAGGCCGTCGGTACCGAATCGGGCCAGCACATCGGCTACCGGGAGGGCGGCGAACGCCCCCAGGGTGGTCAAACCCAGACGGATCAGGACGTCAACGAGGTCCGAGGACCCGTCCGCCGACCCAACTGACGACCCGACTGGTAGCAGCACCCCGACAGGGATGGGGCCCAGGAAGGCCGGACTCCCACCCCGGGGAACGATCACCGAGTGCTCCGGAGCCGCCCCACCGCTACGGGCCGCCAAATCAGCGGCGAATGCGCCATCGGCCATCCCGATCTGACACCCCGGGCCCGTAGCCGCACCCACCGGCACCCCTGCTCCGATCCGAGCAACGGCGGCGTCCACCACCTCGGCGGTGTGGCGCACCAAGGCCGACTCCCCACCGAATAGTCGGACCGGACCCCGGACCCCGAACGAACATCGACCAGGTCGCCGGGCCTCCACCCACGGGGTAACCGTCCCGAGGGCCGAGACCACAGCTTCGAACCTCCGGGCCTCTTGGCCCTCGTCACGGGCTAGCACCCGGACTTCCGGGCAGAGGAACTGAGCCTCACGTCGACGCTGCCCCAGAGCCACCCCGACGGCCCGGGCCGGCCCGGTGGCCGCCACGACCCGCCCCGCCCCGAGCACCAGCGCCGATTCGTCGGAGGCCACCCCCAACGCGACCAAGGGCCAGTCGGGACAACCCACCACGAGGGTCCGAACGGCGGCCGAGGTCACAGCCGACCCGCCCACCAGCGGAGGGTCACGGATGAGCGGGAACGCCGCTCGGGCCCGGGAGGAGGAGCGTGTCCCGGCGTCCCTCCGTCGGGAGACCCCGACCGGTGACCGATATCTCCACCCGGCGGGACCGGAGACGGCCCTGCCCCCCGTGGGGCCCGTCCCAGACAGCCTCATCGACCGAAAACCGGAGGTCCAGGCGGCCCGGCCAGTCGCCAACCAAACGGCTCACCCCGGGAAACCCCGACGACTCCGAGGATAGACGGACCAGCACTGACCCCCGCTCCCGACAACGGGCTGCCAGGCGTCGAACGTCACCTATCGACGGCCGGTGCCTGGGCGAGACCAACACCAGGTCGACCGCCCCCACGAAGGTGGCCACCACCGGGGCCCACTGCTCCCGGCCCGGGGCGTCCACCACCACGAGACGTTCCAGTGCCACCCCGACCTCGGCCGCTGCGGCAAGGCCCAGATCACCGTCACCGACCACCACAGCCCACGACCCGGTCCCGGTGGCCCGAGCCATCAGAGCGAGGGCCACCGACCGGGCCCCGGTGCCCGACACCTCCACGGTGACGCCCCGCCGGAGGCCGTCGGGCAGGAGGCCGTCGAGAGCCTCAAGCACCGGGAGGGCCCGATCCACGGCCAGCGTGGTCGTCCGGACCCGACGGGCTGCCTCGGCCAGAGACGGCACGGCCCACAGCACCGGCCTCGACCCGACCTCTCCCGGGGAGCTATCCCCCGGAAAAGCCTCTTCCGGCAACAGGTCATCGAAGGGCTCGGCTTCGGCTAGGAGGCTCCGGGGAAGGGGATGGGACACATCCCCAGTATCGAACATATGTTCGATTAGAGCAAGGGGTTCTCTTCCTCGGTCAACCCGTCATCAGGACCAGACCGAGCACCGTGTACACGACCATCACCATCAACAGCGGGTACTGGCTACGCAAGGCGATCGACGGCCGCCACGACTCAATCGAACGGTCGTGGGCCAGGAGCACCCCACCAAGGTGGCCGGCCACGATCGCCCCAAGTTGTACCCACCCCACGGTGGCCGGGGAGACCCGAGTCCAGTTCACCGCGTCGCCGGCCGTACCGAATAGATCCCATCCCCTCCCATAGGGGTCTGACGCCCGGATTCCCAACTGCTGCCCCTCGAGGACCAACAGAGAGAAGTAGTGAGCCACGTGATAGCCGATCACGATGGGCAACAACGAGTGACCGAAACGCGTCGAGAATCCCGCCCCACCGGTCAGATGATCTCCTAGCCGGGCCGCCACCTGCCAGGCAACAGCAACAACAACAACCACCCAGACGAGCCCCACCGTGCCTACCGCTGTGGCACCCCACCCGGTGTGGCCCGCCGAGACATCACCCCAGAACCGAGTCCTCGACACGCCGTCGAAGGCTGTCCCCCCTAGTACCACCAGGAGGAGTGCAACCTCCGATGGCCGGAGATCATCTACCGCGGCACCCACCAGCGGGAGCCGAATGACCGGACGGCCGGTCTCCGGCGCCCGTCCAATCGGCGACAGTCGAGCCAACAGTCCGAACAGCACACCAAATCCCTCGGACCGCCGGGCCACACCGGTTCCCCACCGGAGGGCCATCCCCACCAGCCCCACCGTGTAACCAAGCCCCGCCCAACCCAGCACCCGGGGACGGGCTCCATCGTGGTACACGAGCTCGAGCCACAGAAACGCTGCCACCGGTACCACGGCCAGCCAGCCGTCGTACCGTCCGGCGAGCAGGACCTCTGTTCGTCCCTTCCGGCCGACTCGGAGCCGGTCGACAAACCGGAACGCCGCCTCCCACGGACTGACCGAGGACCACCACGGCCCGACCAGCACCACAATCATCGGCACGGCCACCCAGAAGGCCACGTACACCGTGACCGGAGCCAGATTGGCGGCCACATCGTCGACCCCTACTAGGCCGGCGGTGACCACGACCACCGCTCCGAATCCCACGATCCAACGCGCGGCGACCCCAACCGGGGTGCCGATCGAAGCCAACCCCGACCCCACGACTCTCCCGACGGCCAACTCCCGGAGCCGTGGCCGATGCCACGCCAGTCCGAGGACGGCAAAGGAAGCCAGCAGAGCCGCCGCGGCCGACCATCCGGTTTGCCAAGCCGAGAGCGGCAGGTCAGTCCGACCGCCGACACCATGGGCCAGCATCAGCGTGTGGGTCACGAGACCTCGAGTTCGAACACCCGCAGACCCGAACCGTGCAGTTCTGCCTCGAACACGCCCGGGACAGCAGCCCGGACCACTACTTCTGCCTCCACCCCCGGTCCGACATCAGCGAACGCGTCGTAGACGTGTAGGTGGACCTGATCGACCCGGTCGACCGTCAGGAGTACCGATACCACCCGCCCCGTCGACACCTCGAACCTCGGAACGCCTCCGACCACCAGGCCATCCCGCACCTCGACTTCGAAGCGCTCATCGACGGTCACCTCGGCCGGATCGACCACGTACGAACCAGTGTCGTGACCATGGTCGTGATTCGTCGACCCGGCACAGGAGGCAAGCGCGAAGGTCCACGAAACCGCCAGGACGAGGACGACAACCCGGTGAAGATTCACCGCCACAGGCTAAGCCCCATTTCCCGGCGGCAACCCGGCGTGATCACGGATCCAGGCGTGCATGGCGATGCCCGATGCCACCCCGGCGTTGATCGATCTCGTCGAGCCGTACTGGGCGATCGAGCAGACCACCGACGCCGCGTCCCGCACCGCGTCGGACAGCCCCGGGCCCTCCTGGCCGAACACCAGCACGCACCGTTCCGGCAGGCCTGTCGACTCCAACGGCACCGATCCCGGCAGATTGTCGATGCCGACGAGGGGAAGGTCCTCGGTGGCCGCCCACGCCACCAGGTCCTCGACCGTCGGGTGGTGGTGAACGTGCTGGTAACGGTCGGTCACCATCGCCCCCCGCCGGTTCCAGCGGCGACGCCCGACGATGTGCACACCGGAAGCCAGGAAGGCGTTGGCGGTGCGGACCACCGTCCCGATGTTGAGGTCGTGTTCCCAGTTCTCGATGGCCACGTGAAACGGATGCCGATGGCCGTCGAGGTCGTCGACGATGGCCTCCATTGTCCAGTAGCGGTAGCGGTCGGCCACGTTGCGTCGGTCGCCTCTCGCCAGGAGTTCGGGATCCAAGCGGAGGTCTTCAGGCCATGGCTCGGAATGGGGGCCCACGCCCACCGGCACCGATTGCGCCTCTGGCTCCGGGGCTGGCTCAGACATCAGTCCACGAGGGCCTGGTTCACCAGCGTGCGAAGGTCCCAGCGCAACGACACGTGGGTCGACGACGGAAGCAACTGGGTCAGGAACACGCAGTGGATCCCCTCGGTCGGATCCACCCAGAAGGCGGTGCTGGCCATGCCACCCCACGAACCCTCGCCCCGGGTGGCCAGGAACCGACCACGGGCCGGATCCTCCACGGTGGCGAATCCCAGGCCGAACCCGCAGCCGGCAAAGAATTCCGGTGTATAGAGCGGATCGCCGACCTCGTCGAGGTGTGCGCCACCCGGCAGGTGGTTCACGAACATCTGCCGGACCGTCCGACTGCCCAAGATCCGCTGACCATCCAGTGCACCGCCACCGACGAGGGCTGCGCAGAAGCGGTGGTAGTCGGCCATGGTCGATACCAGACCTCCCCCACCGCTGGGCCACGACACCTTGCCAAAACCCGTGGTTGGGCCCGGATCGATAAGAGTCGGCTCGGAACCCGGGGCGAACGCATAGCACGACGTCATTCGGCCCAGCCGATCATCAGACACCCGGAAGATGGTGTCGACCATGCCCAGCGGTTCGAGTATCCGGGCATGCAACGCCTCGTCGAACGGTCGTCCATCGACGGCTTCCACGACCAGACCCAGAACGTCGGTGGCCATCGAATACGACCACCGGGTCCCCGGCTGGTGCCGCAGCGGCAGCGTGGCCAGCAGGTCGATCCGATCGGCGAGGGAGCCACCCCGATCCAGGGCGTCGATCCCGGCCCGACGGTACAACTCATCCACCGGGTGCTGGTTGAGGATCGAGTAGCTCAGGCCGGAGGTGTGGGTGAGCAGGTCGGCGATCGTGATGGATCGTTCGGCGGGCACCGTCTCGGGGGCCTCCACCGTCCCCCCGGCAAACACCGTCATCTCGGCAAAGGCGGGGAGGAACCGCGACAGCGGGTCCCGGAGGCGGACGCGACCCTCCTCAATCAACTGCATGATGGCCACCGAAGTAACGGGCTTGGTCATCGAAAAGATGCGCCACAGGTTGTCGTCGGCGACCGGTACGGCATGCTCGCGGTCAGCCAGACCGGCCGTGGATCGCAGGACCACCTGCCCGTGGCGGGCAACCAGCACGTCGGTACCGACCATGCGACCGTCGTCCACGAAGGCGCCAGCGAAGTCAGCCACCCGCTGTAGCCGGTCAGGATCGAACCCCAGACCGGCGGGGTCGTGCATTTCGAGGCTCGAGACGTGCCCCATGTCGGATCTCAACGGGGCTGGATCAGCCCACGGCGCCGGTCAACTCGTCGTCGCTCGGCACCTCGACACCCTCCACCCAGTACAGGTAAAGGCCGGCGATGATGTCCTCGACACCGTCGGCGCCTGCGTCGGCGAACTCAACCGTCACGACGTTGCCGTTCACATGTACACCGGCGATGCCGCCGCGGGCGAACAGCCGGCGGGCCAACTCGTCAGTGGGCGTACCTCCGGAAATCTCGTCACCGGCACGGAAGCGCTCGTGACCCATACCGGTGAGGGCACGGTTGGTCTCGTACCGGACGACCCCGGCTCGGGACGATGGCTTGACAACGACGGTGATCGGCTGACCCATGGCTGGGCAGGCTAGCGGTCGACGCCCATCACAGGGTCGGCGGACGGCTCCCCGACCAGGTCCCGGTCCGCCCGGTAGAGGGCGCCAGCCAGAGCGATGGAAACTAGGGCCAGCACGGTGTGAACCACCTTGAAGCCGACCTCATGGTCACCGAATACCATGCCGCCACCGCGCACCGTCCAAAAGACGATGGTCCACAGGCAAAACATCGCCACCAGACGGGTCGACCCGAGCGGGCGGCGGTGCCAGAGCCCGAGGGGGACGGTGGCCACCAGAGCGCCCAGCGCGAGGAAGATCAGGGCCACCACGATCTGCCAGGTTTGAGCCCCGGCGGTCAGCTCGTCGTCGCCGACCACGTTGCGGATACGGCCCACCCAGACAATGGCTGTCCACGCCAAGGTCAACCAGAGGAGTCGCACGGTTCCACGCATGGCCAAAACGGTACCGGCGGTCAGAACAGACGGGCCACCCCAGCCCGGCCCCGGGCCGGTTCACCCACCTCGGGCAGACCGTCCATAAACGACCAGGACCGACGATGAAACGTCGTGGCACCACGTTCGGCCAGAGCCTCACGATGAACGGGACTGGGATAACCCTTGGACGCCGCGAACCCATAACCCGGGAAGCGGGCCTCGGCGCCCCGCATGATCCGATCCCGGGTGACCTTGGCCACTACGGAGGCCGCGGCGATCGAAAGGCTGGTGGCGTCACCCCTCACGATGGTCCGGGCCCGTCCTCCACCTACGAAATCCCAGTTGCCGTCCAGGAGCACCTGGTCGACCTCCACGCCGAGGTTGTCCAACGCCCGCCGGGCCGCCAGGCGTTGGGCAGTCGACATCCCCAGCTCATCGCACTCGTCGTTACTGGCGTGGCCAACCGACCAGGCGGTGGCCCATCCGGTGATGCGATCCACGAGTAGTTCACGTTCCGGTTCGGTAAGCATCTTGGAGTCACGGACCCCGGTTATACGGCGGTCCGTGTTGACGACGACAGCCCCCACGGTCAGCGGGCCGGCCCACGAGCCCTTGCCCACCTCGTCCATGCCGGCTACCACGGCGTAGCCGTCGGCCCACAGTTCCTTCTCGGCCTTCAGGCCGGGGGCCTTCCCCCGCAACGCGGCGCGCATTCGGGTCCGTCCGGCCATGCCCTGACCCTATGAGCCCGGCCCCATGAGCCCGAGAATGCGAAGTCGGAAAATCAGGTGAACGAACCACCCTCGGCAGGAATGCTGTTCCGGGGAGGAATCCGGCCGGCCGGCGCGGCCAACAACACCTCTCCGGTGGCACCGGTGCTAGAGAACGCCCGATCCAGACCCGGCACCCGAAGCACCACCGGACCGACTTCGGGGCCCGGGCACGGGTGGGCCTCAAGCTCCCACAGAAGGGCCGGACGTTCCCCATGCCACCGCACGGCGAACCCCAGTCGACCGACGGGGGTGGCCAGACCGAGGACCTCGACAGGCTGACCCAACCAGGCATCGGGCACGTCGACCAACAGGTCCAGGCCGTCTGTGGTGCGTCGCACCAGGCGGTCAGCGAGCATCCGGAGTTCGGCGGCCGGGCCCGCGTCGACCGCTAGCGGGGCGTCCTCAACCGGGGACGCCATCTCGCCGAGAGAGGCAGCGTCGGCAGCAGCCGTGTGGTCACCGAGCGACTCGAACAGCCCCGCGAGGGCCCCTACGGCCCGGCGGGCTTCGGAGCCGTCTCCACCGGCTCGGATAATCCCGTCCAACCCATCGGCGAGCGGTACTCCGACTAGCGCGCGTGTGAACAACGCCGGATCACGGGTCAGGTCCCACAGGGCGGCAGCGGCACGAAGTCGGTCGGCACCCGAATCCGGCCAACCCGACTGCAACCGTTGGGCCGCCTCCTCGCCGAATCCCCAACGGGCCAACTCAACGACCACGGAGGCTGACGGTTCGGCCAGTAGGAGGTCCACCAAAGCCCGCTGCGCATCAAAACCCTCGGGCACATCGGCGGTGGCCGCCATCTCTAGTCGGGACGCCCAGGCGGCAACCACCCGCTCGACAGCCGGCAGCACAGCCGATGGGTTGTCCACCAGATCCCCGGCCGGCACCGCGAACCGCAACGCCGTCCGATGCGGGAGGGGTACGACAAGGGCGCCGGCCGCCGCGCCGATCCGACAACGGACCGGGTCCGGCGCCTGTTCGACCGCCCGGCCTCCGGTCACCTCGGCCCACAGGTCCCCGCCGGCATCCACCAGTGAGAACCGGCCCGGATCCCGGTCGACCACCACGGCGGCGGCTCCGTCGGCCATGAGTCGACGACCGTCCACGGACAGTCGTCGGATCCAGCCGCCCGCCGAGGCCTGGACGGTGACCGCCACGGCCACCGGCGCGGGCGTCTCATTGGCCAGTTCCACAACCACCGCCGGCCCAGCCGAGCCATCGGCCTGGGCAGCCCACGTGGTGGCCACGATGTCTCCACCCGACACCCGCATCCGTGTCTCCAGTACCGGTGCCGCCCCGAGCCTGACCTGACGGACCGCTGCCTCCACCTCCGGGGCGTACCAGCGGTCATCCGCTCCAATCCACCATTCGACCTGCCATCCGTTGCCATCCCCATCACCGAGAGGCTGGACGGTGGCCCGTGAATCGACCACCGCCAACGGGCCGTCCCACGTGCCGACCCGCGTCCCGGCCAGTCCGGGTGACCCATCAGCGGGCCGGACGCGCCAGAACGCCAGACGTGAGGTGAGGCCCGTCCTAGGAGAACCTGTCATGAGAAATTCGCGTCACCGCTCTCGGGTGGTTCGATCTCGGCGGCCGGTCGGCGGGCCATCAGGTCCGCCCAGACCTCGCCCGGCGATCGGCCCTCCTCGAACACGCTGTGGACACCCGCGGCAATCGGGACCTCGACGTTGACCTCGCCGGCCAACTGGCAGACCACTCCAGCCGCCCGGACGCCCTCGGCCACCTGATCCATGCCGGCAAGTACCTCATCGGGAGATGCGCCTCGACCCACCTGCTCGCCGACCCATCGGTTGCGACTCTGGCCGCTCATGCAGGTAGCCAGGGCATCACCCAGCCCAGCCAGACCGGCCAACGTCTGGAAGTCGGCCCCGAGGGCCACCCCCAGTCGGCTCATCTCGGCCAGTCCCCGGGTGATGAGAGCGGCCCGTGCGTTGTCGCCGGTGTCGAGCCCCTCGGCCATGCCGGCCGCCAGGGCGATCACGTTCTTAACTGCGCCACCGATTTCACAACCCACCAGATCGTCGTTGGTGTAGACCCGTAAACGGTCCGAAGCCAGCAGACCCTGGAGAGTCACGGCGGCCGACGGATCGGTGGCGGCCACCACGGTGGCCGCAGACCGTCCCTCGAGGATCTCCCGAGCCAGGTTCGGCCCGGTCAGCACTCCGACCGGTCGGCCGGGCAGCACCTCGGCGATGACCTGGGTCATACGAAGGCCGGTTCCCTGCTCGAAGCCCTTGGCCAGACTGATCACCGGCACGTCCGCGCCGAGGGCAGGCGCCGCTCTGACGAGGGTGGACCGGAAGCCGTGGGTGGGCACGCCAGCCACCACCAGATCGGCACCTGACACCGCGCCGAGCAGGTCGTCGGTGGCCTCCAACTCACGAGGCAGATCGTGGCCCCCGAGGTAGCGGCGGTTTCCCCGCCCGGCGGCCACGTCAGCGGCCACCTCCGATCGTCGCGACCAGAGCACGGTCGACACTACGGGCGCCAAGAGAGCGGCCACTGTGGTCCCCCAGGACCCGGCACCGATGACGACCACCCTCTCCACGGGCCGAGCCGCGGGCTCGAGGCCGAGCGCGTCGGCCGGAGATGAGGGCGTCATGGCGTCACCCTAGGGTGTCGCAATGTCCGGACCCATCGGCGTACTGATCCCCGTGAAGGCCTTCACCGACGCTAAGGGCCGCCTTGCCGGAGCGGTCGATGCCAATGGTCGTGCCGACCTGGCCCGAGCCATGGCGACCACCGTGGTCGCCGCGGCGGCACCCCTGCCGGTGACCGTGGTCTGCGACGACGACGGGGTCGACGCCTGGGCCCGCTCGGTGGGCGCCGCAGTCATCCGGGTCCACGGGCCGGGCCTGAACCGGGCCGTGGAGGCCGGAGTGGCTGCCCTGGCCGCCGACGGTGTGCCACAGGTCGTGATCGCCCACGCCGACCTTCCCCGGGCCACCCGACTGGACCACTGTGCGGCCACTCAGGGCATCACTCTGGTGCCGGACCGGAATCTCGATGGCACCCCGGTGCTCTCGGTGCCCACCGATGCCGGATTCCGATTCGCCTACGGACCGGGTTCGTACGCCGCGCACGTGGCCGAGGCTGAACGCCTGGGGTTGCCGTGGAGGAGCCTGCACGACCCCGACCTGGCCTTCGACGTCGACGACCCGGCTGACCTCGAGGGTCTCGACGGGCTCCTCGGCTTCCAACCTGCGGACTAGCCGTCGACGGGCGTGTTTCGACGTGACCGACGCGACCGGCCTGAACCCACCGAGGGCTCCCACCGGAACCGACGGGCGGCCACCAAGGCGCCGAACACTCCCCAGCAGGCCATCCGCAGCAACAACGCCGGTTCCCACCCCGAACCACTGTGGTACGGATCGAACGGCGTGAAGAAGGCCTCGACGAAGGCCTTGAGCGGAAGCACGTCGCCAACCACCTGCAACCACCGGGTCGGATCGTCACCCAGAGGCACGAACACGTCTGACACGAAGGCCATCGGCAGCATGGTGGCCTGAGCCAACGCCGGCGAACTCTGACCCGACGGGGCGACGGCGGCCAGGGCCAGGCCGAGCATGGCGAACGAGGCTGTACCGACCACGAAGGTGACAACCACCGGAAGGACCCGATTCAGGTCGACCTCCACGCCGTAGACGATCATTCCGACGGCCAGCATGAGCAGCACACCGAACACGGCGATGCTCACGCCCGAACCGACGACTCCCCCGAGGTACACCCACCTGGGCAGCGGGGTACCGCGAACACGCCGCAGAATCCCCTCATCACGAGTGATGGCCGTAGAGATGCCGATGTTCGTGTAGGTGGCCGACGCAGCGGTGAACACGGCCAGGCCCGGCGCGTAGAACTGGGCCGCAGAGACCTCACGACCCCCACCGATGCCGATATCGCCGAAGATCGCCGCGAACAAAAGCAGGAACATGAGCGGGAAGGCCAGGGTGAAGAACGCCGAGATGGGCACCCGGCGAAACACCCGGTTCTGGTAGCTGATTTGGTGGATCAGCAGGCCCAGCGGCGACGGTAACCGTCCAAGCCGGTCAGCCATGGCCTCCACCTCCGACGTCGGCCTCGCCGGCGCCGCCGACCAGATCCAGGTAGACGTCCTCGAGCGTGGGCCGAACAACCTCCAGGTCAGTCAGCTCCAATTTTCGCTCCATGGCCCATGCGGTGAGCCGGTGCAGGTCGGCGGTGGGCTGTTCGGTCCGTACCTCAAGGCGACCGCCACGCACGGTGGCCCGCCCCGACAGCCCGCCCAGCAGGTCGTCGACCGTGCCGTCGGCCTCCAGTGGGAACCGGGCCCGGATGGCCGTCTCGCGGTCCATCGAACCGCGCAACTCGTCAGGCGTGCCCTCGGCAACCGCCCGACCACCGGTGATGACCAGCACCCGGTCGGCCAGCTCCTGGACCTCGTCCATGTAGTGACTGGTCAACACGATCGTGGTGCCCAACGCCCGCAGCCCGTCGACCATCTCCCAGGCCTGTCGTCGGGCTGACGGGTCAAACCCGGTGGTCGGCTCGTCGAGGAACAACACGTCCGGGTCGCCAATGATGCCCAGTGCCAGGTCGATCCGTCGCTTCTGGCCACCCGAAAGCCGATGGGTCCGTCGGTCCCCCAGTCCGTGAAGGCCCACCAACTCCAGCACCTCGTCGACCGGACGGCGCCGCGAGTAGCAGGCGCCGTAGTGCACCAGCGCCTCGCGGACAGTCAGTTCACGCTCAATGCCCACCTCCTGGAGGACGATGCCGATCCGATCTCGAAAGGCCGCCGAGGATGCACCCGGATCATGCCCCAGGACCTGCACGGTGCCGGTGTCCCGGGATCGGTGCCCCTCGAGGATCTCTACGGTGGTCGACTTGCCGGCACCGTTCGGCCCCAACAGGGCGAACACCTCACCGGGTTCCACCTGAAACGACAGGCCGTCAACGGCACGGACGTCGCCATAGGACCTGCACAGCCCGGACACGGTCAGGGCAGGGGAAGCGGACACGGCGGCGAGGCTAGCCAGCCGGCCCCGACGTCGGGAGTGGATGACGATCCCCCGCTCAGGGCGAGATGACGTTGGCGTCACCGTTAGTGACGGCAACTCGATGACTCGACGTAGGCACAATTCCACAGTTAGGCGTTGCGGGCTCGGGCGCCTCGCCCCGGGACCGATCCGGCCCAGCCCGGAAGGCCATCCCTACCGGCCCTCGACCTCGTCCCGCCGCCGAGGCTCCGCCCGTCAGACGGCTGACACGACCGCCTCCACCCGGGCACCCACCGATCTCTCCCCGCTCCATCGATCACCTGCCAGACTGCTCGGCTATGGAAACCGTGAGCTTTGAACACATGGTGGACGGCACGCCCGAGGACTACGCCCTCATCGGGCGCGAGCTTGCCGACCACAAGGCCGAGCACCTGGCCGACCACGTCCTGGGCACGCTCAAGGCCATGGCCGGCCCGCTGCTGGGCTACCCGGTGGACCGGTTCCAGCACAGTCTGCAGAGTGCCACCCGGGCGTTACGCAACGGCGAGGACGATGAGATGGTGGTGGCCGCCCTGCTCCACGACGTCGGCGACCCCATCGCGCCGGAGAACCACAGCGCGGTGGCCGCCGACATCCTCCGGCCCTACGTCACCGACCGGACGCACTGGATCATCCGGCACCACGGCGTGTTTCAGGGGTACTACTACTTCCATCATCTGGGTGCCGACCCCGATGCCCGGGAGCAGTTCCGGGACCACCAGTGGTTCGACGACTGCGCGGCTTTCTGCGCCGACTACGACCAGAACTGCTTCGAGCGGAACCACGACACCATGGCGCTCGAGGACTTCGAACCCATGGTGCGAGCCCTGTTCGCCCGCGACAGCCGGTTTCCACTGCCGTCCATGACTCTCGCCTGACGACCACGCCCAGAAACCACTCCTAGGGTTCGAGGACCACCTTGATGGCGCCGGCGGAACGATCGGCGGCCACCCGGAATGCCTCAGCGGCCTCGTCCAGGCCGAACCGGTGGGTCACCACGGCAGCAGCCAGGTCGGGCACATCGGTCAGCAGGCGAGCCGCCACACGCAACTCGCCGGCCGGGTCGGCATCAGGCCCCGGAACTGCTCCCGGTTCCGACGCTCCATGGGCGTGCACCCCGCGGGCGCAGCCGTACATGGACGACGGCACCAAGCGGACCTCCTTGAGGAACATGGTCATCACGTTGGGTAGCGCCAGACCGTCCCAGTAGACGCCGGGCAGCGACACGGTTCCCCCGGGCCGGGCGTGGTCGATGGCCGTGACCAGCGCCCCCTCGGTACCCGCGGCTTCCACCACCACGTCGTACTCCCCCAATGCCTCCGTGCCCGCCCCCAAACGTTCAGCGGCCGCCTGCTGATGGGGGTGGCGGGCTGAGACGTCGACATCGGCACCCACGGCCCGGGCCACAGCTGCCGCAGTCAGTCCCACTGTCCCACCCCCGACGACCAGCACCCGATGCCCGGCCACGATGTCCGCGGTGGCCACCGCGTGCACCGACACGGCCACCGGCTCGACCAGGCAGGCATCGGCCACCGAGAGCCCCTCGGGTAGCGCCACCAAGCACGACGAATCAACGATCACACGGTCGGCCATGCCCCCGTCGACAGCCAGCCCGTAGAGCGCCATGTCGCGGCACTGCTGAACCTCACCGACTAGGCATCGATCGCAGGTTCCACAGGTCCGGGTAGGTCGAATAGCCACCGCGGTGCCGTCGGCGGTCCGTCCCGCCACCTCGTGGCCGAACGTGGTGGGCAGGCCGAAGCCCGCCATATGGAGATCCGATCCGCAGATGCCGGCCGAGGCCACTTCGACCAGCACTCCGTCGCCCTCGGGCTCAGGCACCTCCACCAACTCGAACACCCCACCGACCGTCCGAACTCCTCGCACCGCGCCTCCTCGTTCATTCTTCTCATCGGACCATCTCGGCTGATGGTTCCCTGCGCCCCGACCCCGAGCCGCCACGTACCCGACCGTAGGGTCCAATCATGGGCATCGACCTGCTGGACGGCGACTTCTACGTCACCGACCCGTACCCCACCTACGCTCGGCTCCGCGACGAGGATCCGCTCCACCGCGACGAAACCAACGGCCTGTGGGGCGTGTCGCGCTATGACGACATAGTGGCCATCGAACGCGACAAGGCCACCTTCTCCAACGCGGGCGACGGCTCCAGGGGCTACCGGCCCAACATCCCCGCCGACCGATCGATCATCGGCCTAGACGACCCCCACCACATGCTGCGTCGAAACGTAGTGTCGCGCCGCTTCACCCCCCGGGCCGTCAGCCGCTGGGAAGACCACGTACGCGAAACAGTCACCGCGCTGATCGACGACGCTCTCGCCGATGCCAGCGCGGACGGCACCTGCCGGGTGGAGGCCATCAACCAGTTGGCCGCTCCACTCCCCGCCCAGATGATCGGTCTGCTACTGGGCTTCGGACCCGAGATGTGGCCCAAGCTCCAGGAGTGGTCCGAACGCACCATCGCCCTGGGCGGCGGCCCTGGCTACCACGACGAGGCCGGCGTCGTAGCCGCCATGGAGTTCGCCGGGGCGTGTGCCGAGCTCTACGAGGCCAAGCGGCCGACAATCATCGAGGGCTGTCCGATGGACGACGTCATGTCGGTCTGGATCGACCGGGAACGCCAGGGGCCCAAGGCCATGGGCGGCCACGCCTTCGGCCTTCACGAAATCATCCCGGACTGCCTGCTGCTGTTGGACGGTGGCGCCGAGACCACCCGGACGGTCATTGCCCGCACGCTCGTTGAGTTGGCCGGGCGCCCCGACCAGTGGGCCTTGCTACGTGACGGTGCCGACCTGACCATTGCCGTGGAGGAGTTCATCCGATGGGTGACGCCCATCCACAACATGTGTCGGGTGGCGACTACTGACGTGGAGATGCACGGCCACAACATCCGGTCCGGCGACCAGCTGGTCCTCATGTACTCGTCGGCCAACCGCGACCCGGCTCACTTCGACGACCCGGAGACGTTTGACGTGACCCGCTATCCAAACCACCACATTGCCTTCGGCTTCGGCACCCACTTCTGTCTGGGCGCCGCTCTGGCCCGCCTGGAGATCCGCTCGTTCTTTGAGGAGTTCGTGGCCCGGGTGGCCGAGATCCGTATCGCCCCGGGCACCACTCCTGTCGAGATGCCCAACTCGTTCGTCTACGGGATGAGCGAAGCCCATCTCGAACTGAGGCCCGCCTGACCCGGCTCGCTTCTGGGCAGAAAGCTCCGGCGAATCAGTCAGCAGGTCGATGGCCGCGCAAGACGTCATCACCCATCGCTGCGAGGAACGACGAGAAGTCGGGCCCGGCACGCAGGCCCTGCCCGCCGTCGACGTTGATGGCCGTCCCGGTGATCCACCGCGACTCGGGGCCGATCAGGAATCGGGCCAGGGCTCCCACATCGGACGGCTCCCCCACCCCGGTCGTCAACGTTGGGGCCAAGGGCGTGTTGCGAACGTAGGAGGCGAAGACCTCACTGTCACGGGGTACGAAGTCCATGAGTTCGGTGGCGATGAACCCGGGCCGGATGGTGTTGCACCGCACCCCCGACGCTCCGAACTCGTCGGCCGCATTACGCATCAGCTCCTCGATCCCCGCCTTGGCTACCGGATAGGCGCCGAAATGCGGATGAGTGACGTGTCCGGCGATCGACGACATGCCAACGAACGATCCGCCCCCGGCTTCCACCATCTCGGGAACCGCGTGCTTCAGACAGAGCATGGTGCCGACCACGTTGAGTCGGAGCACGGCCTCGAACCCGTCGACTTCCTGGAGGTGGAGTGGGCGTAGCCCGCCACCGCCCCCGGCGTTTGCCACCACGCCCCGGAGATTCCCGGCATTGGCGGCCGCCGCCGACACCGCCGCACGTACGTCATCCTCGGAGGTCACGTCGGCCACCACGTGATGCACGCTTCCCCCGTGACCGGTACGAATCTGGTCGACGGCGTCAACGAGGCGATCCTCGGTCCGCCCGCAGATGGTGACGACGGCTCCGTCGGCAGCCAGCGCCTCGGCACAAGCCCGTCCGATACCCGTGCCACCACCCGTGACCAGTGCCCCCATGCCACGAAGCGCTCCGTCAGTCATGCGTCTTCCTCCTCGTCGTCGTCCTCGGGCGGAGCCAGCAGGTCGAGGATTCCCGGGTATCCGGGCACCCGTCGAAGAGCTCGATCGGCCCAGAAAATGGCAACCATGCTGGCCAGCGTCCCAATCGGCCATCCCACGATGAACCGGATCAGCACGTAGCCACTGGCCGACGTCTGGTTGAACAGCCAGATGTCCCAGGCCGACGTCAAGAACTGGTAGCAACCCAGCGCGACAGTGAGATGGCCCATGACCTGCCGGTAGCGGGGGTGGTCCCGGGTGGCCCGGTCGAAGGGCACCGCCAGGTGGGCGTAGCGGACCAAGAATGGACGACCGACCACCACGGTGCCGACGAGTGCTGCCCCGACGGCTGCCTTGGTGCCGATCCCGATGCCGAAGTACACGGCGTCGGAATCCGTGGCGATGCCGACAATGGCGCGGACCGCCAGATAGGCCACGAGGATCGGCAGGTAGCGACCGACCTCTTCGCCACGACGGCGACGACCCAACACGACCTTGATGCTCCACAGCGTGGCGCCGGCCACCCCGGCAGCCAGCCCCCAGGCTCGTTCCAGCCCGATGAACAGGGCAATAGGCAGGACCGAGTCGAGGACCCGGTTGCGGTCGGGCCGGGTGGGATCCGGCCGGACCGGTTCAGACGGTGAAGGCATCGCGGGCGGCGGCCGCGCCCAGCCACAGCACGCTCTCAGGCACTCGGTCGGCGATCCGCCGGACCTCGGTGTAGTGGTGGTGGTGCGATACCTCAGCGAACAGGCTCCGTCGTTCGTCGAGCTGGTCGCCGGTGGGTGCCTCGTCGAGAAACCCGAAGATCGAGAAGGCCAGCTCGAGATCACCGGCCATGGGGGCACGACCGAACAGCGCGGCCCGCTTCAGCGCGACGCCGACGCAACCGGCGACCACGTCAGCGGCATGCTCGCCGTACCCCAGTTGGAGGCGGGCAGTGAAGCCCCTGGCCAGACGAAGGGCGTAGCCCTGATCGGGGCCCGGGTGGCCCAGACGCTCACCACGCGGTTGACCTCCCACGACCTCACCCGGTCGATCGGCGTGCCACGCACCTAGGCGACGGCGTGGTCCCGAATAGGCCCAACTGGTGGGCCGGACGACGGGCTGGGGGACGTACGAGGGTGCGGCCATGGATTCAGGCTACGGGGCCTATCCCCCCAGAGGGCCGGCCGGCAGCCACACCCAGCCGAGCGTCGCCCTCGTACCCGGAGCGTCATAGTCGTCATCGCCCTCGAAGCGGACCGGGGTGGTCGAATCGTCGAGTATCCGGACGTGTCGAACGGGTGCGTCAGTCGTGGCCGCCAGTACCTCGTCGACCGTCCGCCAAGAGGCCAAGCGTTGGAACATGGCGATCGTCGGACTGATCATCGTGAGTTCGCCCGCCTTCCAACGCTCCAGCGCGTCGGCCGGTCGGCACCACTCGGCGTGTACGGCCTCACGGCCATCGACCACAGGTCGGGACCCGGCCGGCACCCGGGCCACGAAGAACGCCGTGTCATAGCGCTTGATGCTGGGCATGGGTGTCACCCAGCGGGCGACCGGATGGATGCCCGACAGGTCCAAGTGGGAACCCGCCGCGGATACGAGGTCGGCCAGCGACACCGCACCCGACTCCAGGTCGTGGCGGCGGGCCACCAGATCGGCGGCCACTGCCTCGTTGGCGATGCCGACGGCAACCCCGATCTCCTCGATCGTCTCCCGCACCACGGCGATCCGGTACGAGAGGGGATCGTCCATGCCTGGAAGTGCTCCCACAGCACCCGAGGACAGGTCCCCCCACCGGGCGTCGTGGTCGCCGTCGTCCACCGCTCCCCCGGGGAACAACGTGTACCCGGCCACGAACGTAGAGGCGTCGGTGCGACGCAGCGCGAGCACGTGCAGGTCGGGGCGGTCGTCGAGCAGCACCACGGTGGCCGCCGATCGGATCGGCACGTCATCGGTGGGGATCTCGTCGCGGTGCGGGCCGGCTGACCCCTGCTCCGATCCTCCGCGGCCCACCCGCCGATCCTAGGGTCGGACCGATGTCCGACGACCAGACCGCCGACCGGGCCGAATCACTGGCCGAACCACCGTCGAGGCCCGTGCCGGCCGACCTGCTGGCCGGACTGAGCGTGGCCATGGTGCTGGTCCCCCAGTCCATGGCGTACGCAGAACTGGCCGGCCTGCCATCCCATCTCGGCCTGTTCGCCTCGGCTCTGCCGCCCATCCTGGCTGCCTTCTTCGCCTCGTCGCCGTACCTGCAGACCGGTCCGGTGGCCCTGACTAGCCTCTTGACCTTCGGTGCCCTGGCCGGTCTGGCCGAGGTCGGCACTCCCGACTACGTGGCCATGGCCGCCCTGCTCGCCCTGCTGGTCGGGGTATCGCGGCTACTCCTCGGAGTATTCCGACTCGGGGTGGTGACGTACCTCATGCGTGATCCCGTCGTCACCGGGTTCACCTCGGCGGCCGCCATCCTTATCCTCGCCTCGCAGCTCCCAAAGGCACTCGGGGCGGCCGCCCCCACCGGCGGCGTGCTGTGGCGGGCCGGCTGGTCGTTGGGCCACGTCGGCCAGTGGGAGGTTGCCTCGGTGGTGATCGCCGCGACCACCGTGCTGCTGGTACTGGCCGGTCGGCAGGTCATCCACCGCCTGTTCCCCGGCGCCCTGCTGGCCGTCGTCGGAGGAGTGGTGATCAGCCGGATCGTCGACTACGCCGGGCCGGTGGTCGGCCAGGTGCCGACCGGGCTGCCCGACCTCTCGCTGGACCTTCCTTGGGGATCCACCGGCACCCTCCTTGTCGGCGGCGTGCTCATCGCGCTAGTCGGCTACGCCGAGCCGGCGTCCATTGCCCGGGTGTTCGCCGAGGAGGATGGACATCGGTGGAGCGCCGATCGGGAGTTCGTGAGTCAGGGCGTGGCCAACGTGGCTGCAGCGGTGTCCGGCGCCTTCCCGGTGGGCGGATCGTTCAGCCGCTCGTCGCTGAACCGCCTGACTGGGGCCCAGACGAGGTGGTCGGGTCTGGTCACCGGGGCCGCCGTGCTGGCCTTCCTGCCGTTCGCCGACGTGCTCGCTCCGCTACCCCGGGCCACCCTCGGTGGGGTGGTGATCGCCGCGGTGGTGGGGCTCGTCCGCCCGGTGGCCCTCGTCTCCATGGTCCGTCGATCACCGGCCGCTGCCCTGGTGGCGTGGGTCACCTTCTTCGCCACGTTGGCGTTAGCCCCTCGAGTTGAACAGGGCGTACTGGTGGGGATCCTGCTCTCGCTCGCCGTGGGCCTACGGACCCGCCGGGCGGCCAGACGACCTGAGATCCGATAACCAAAACCCGGGAAACAACCTCCAGCCCCGGCTACAACCACGCCTCGACGAGGGTGGCCACGTCGGTCAGCGTCGAGATGTAGGCCAATGTGTGCTCCAGTACCTGTTCGCCGTAGCCGGGCATCGTGGCCACTGACCCGTCGGCCGGGACCACCACCTGGAAGCCCTCGTTGACCAGGTCGAACACCGCGTTGGGGATGGCCACGTTGAGGCTCACTCCAACCACCACCACGGTCGTCACGCCCTCGTTTCCGAGCATGGGTGCCAACCCGGTGCCGGCCACCGGCGACAGCCCGTGGAACCGGGGCACGATGACGTCGACCCCCTCGACGAAACCGATCTCAGCAGCCGGCTCGACCGCCTCGGTGCCCACGTACTGCTGCACCTCGGCCCGACGACCAGCGGCGAACAGGCGGGAGTTCCGGTTGCCACCCCACAGGTCGGGGTGGGCGTGGAAGGTGCAGTGCACGACTCGTACCCCCGCCGATCGGGCAGCACCGGCCAGGACCGCCAGACGGGGCAGGAGCCCGGAGGCAGCCACCGCATCAGCCACCGCGGGCATGTTTGACGCCTCGCCCACCACACCGTTCTGGCACTCGACCACGCACAGGGCGGTGTGTGCGGGATCCACCAGGTCCTGAAGATCCATGCCCATGACCGATCTTCCCTTCTCCGGCCTCGCCGGGCTATTCGAACTTGGTGCCGGCCTCGCGAAGGACGTCCAGCCAGCGGGCACCCGCATCGGGTGCCTCCTCTCCGGGACGGTAGGTCACGCCGTCGAGCGAGCCCGTCCAGGCAAAGGTTCCGAATCGTTGCCGGATGGCCCACGAGACCGGCGACTTCCGGTCGATGCCCACGTCGATGCCCTGGAAGGGGGCCATGGCGGTCAGTACCGGGAGGTCACGGGCACCACCCACTACCTCGCCGTCGACCCGCAACTCAACGTCGAGCTTCAGGTCGCCCAATGCCTCCACGGCCAGCACCACGGAGGCCGCTCCAGTAGTGAGCAATCCACCGTCTACTTCAGCCATCGAGCCGTAGCCGTTCCACGCCAACATCAGCTGGTCGTCGACCACGTAGAGGGCGTACCCGCCGCCCTGGTCACCGTGGGCCACCAACGTGCCCCGGTCGCCCGTCGCAAAGTCAAACGACACTTCGACCTCGAAGGATCGGAAGTTGATGAGGGCGAGGGACCGGTACCGCTCCGTCGTCGGTCTGCCCGGCCGGAAGGTCGTCTCGACCACGGTGTCGGCGTTCCATGGGGGCCGCATCAGGTTCTTGACGTTGTTTCCCTCGTCGAGAGGAAACACCTGGTTGGCCCATGCCGCGTCCTCCCAGGCGGCCACTAGCTCGGCCAGCTTCTCGGGATGCTCGTAGGCCAGATTCCGTGACTCGGTGGGATCCTCGGCCAAGTGGTGGAGCTCCCACTGTTCGGTCGAGAACGGGGTTCGGGCCTGACGGCACGTCACCGCCGACCAGCCGTCCCGGTAGAAACCCCGGTGCCCCATCTGCTCGTAGTACTGCTCGGGGTGGGTGCTGTCGACCCCAGGGTCATCCAGGGATCCGGCGAAGCTGCAACCGGCGGCCGGCGGGACCTGGGCCCCGTTCTTCGTGGTGGGCATGGCCACCCCGGCCAGGTCCAGCACGGTGGGCAGCAGGTCGGTGACGTGCTGGTATTGGCGACGGATCCCACCGGCGCCAGCTAGGCCCGCTCCCTTCGAGATGATGAACGGCACCTGATGGCCACCTTGGTGGGTGTTGATCTTGTAGAGCCGAAACGGGGTGCCCGACACCATGGCCCAACCCGACGGGTAGTGAGCCAGGGCCTGTGGGCCACCTAGCAGGTCCATGCGTGAATGGTCCAGTTCCATCGAATCCAGGGGGTTGGGTCGGGTCTGGCCGAGGAGGGTCCGGAAGTAGGCGGACGTGCCGTTGTCTAGACCCTCTCGACTGCCGCCGTTGTCCGACGTGAACACCACCACGGTGTTGTCCCACTCCCCCATGGCTTCCAGTCCGTCACGGAGACGCCCGAGGTTCTGATCGACGTTGTCGACCATGGCGGCGAACACCTCCTGGTACCGGGCGAAGACCTCCTTTTCGGCGACCGTTAGGTCGTCCCACGCCCGGACCGCGTAGTTCTCCTCGGTGTTTCGGGGAGGCAGCACGACGTCGTCATCGAAGATGCCCATGGCTTTTTGCCGGTCGAAGCGGAGTCGTCGCACCTCGTCCCAGCCGGCCTCGTACCTACCCCGGTACTTCTCTAGGTCACCGGGTCGGGCCTGCAGTGGGGCGTGAACGGCGCCGTGGGAGAAGTAGAGGAACCACGGCTTCGTGGGGTGCCCGTCGCGGATCTCGCCGACCATGCTCAGCGCCCGGTCGGTGAGGTCGTCGGTGAAGTAGTAGTCGTCGGGGAAGTCGTCGACGTCCAGCGCGTGGTTGTCTTCGTAGAGGCGATGCGGCTGATGGAAGTTCGTGAACCCGTCAAGGATTCCGTAGAAGCGGTCGAACCCGGTCTGGAGCGGCCACCCGTCCTTCGGGCCAGCCTCGGTGAGTTGGCTATCTGGGCAGAGGTGCCACTTGCCGACCATGAGGCTGGACCAACCTGCGTCGCGCAGCACCTCTCCCATGGTCACCGCGTCGCTGCGGATGGAAGCCGCGTAACCCGGGAAGCCGGGCTCCATGTGGCAGACCGTGCCTACCCCGGCCAGATGATGGTTCAATCCGGTCAGCAACGAAGCCCGGGTCGGCGAGCACATCGGGTTGACGTGGAAGTTCACGTACCGAAGGCCCTCGGCGGCCAGACGGTCGACGTGTGGCGTGTCGATTTCCGAACCGAAGCAGCCGACGTCGCTGAAACCCAGGTCGTCGACCAGGACGACGAGGACGTTGGGGGCACCGTCAGGGGCGGTGGGCGGTCGGGTCCACGCCGGGGTCGATGTGGACATGATGCGGCCCACCTCTCCATCGAATCCGTCGTAGGAAAACTTCTCGTAGGCCCTCGGACCCACCGGATGGTCGCTAGTCATGTCCCTCCCGGAATCGTCCTGACGGGGCATCAGGTCAGGTCCGAACCTACCGGCCGACCGCTGAACCGTCGGAGCCGGGCGGTCGGGACCAGCAGGGCCACACAGACCACGGCCACCAGTCCGAACGCCCCGGCGAACCCGGCTGACGAGTCGGCCACCGCACCCAGCACGAACGGTCCGGCGAACCCACCGATCTCAGCCACCGCGAACCACAGCCCGTAGGCCACCCCGGTGTTGGCCGGAGTTACCGACTCCGACTCCATGAGTCCGATCAGAATGAGCGGAACCAGCGCCGACCGAAGCCCCGCGACGGCTACCGGCAGCGGATCCAGAGACGTGGGTAGGAGCAGCAGGGCGACGAGGGCGACGGCGATCAGGAGGAACATGGCCGCCATGGTGTTCGGCATCCGGCCCCGCTCGGTGCGCCTCGGCACGAGGATCGAGGCCAGCACGCCTACCAGACCGCCGAGGGCCGCCCAGTTGGCGGCCGCCATGGCCGAGAACCCGCTGTGCTCCCGGAGCGCCTCGGGCATCCACCCACTGAGGCTGTGGCCCACGAAGAACACACCGAGGCCGAGAACCAGCACAGTGCGGACTTCGGGATCGGCCAGCAAGATCCGTCGACCCGCCGCATTGGCCATATCGGCCGGGGCCACCCGGATCGGCGCCTCGGGCGCCCGACTGGACACGACCAACCACGCTGCGGCGGCCACCACGACGACACCCGTCTCGATCAGCACCGTGGTGCGCCACGACCCAGTGAGCGGCATGAACACCGAGTTGGAAAGTACCAGCGTGGCCATGCCACCAATGGCCGGCATCGTGCTATAGGTGCCGATGGCCAACCGGCGTTCTCGCTCCTCTCCGAACCACAAACCGACCGCCTTGGGTGCACCGGCTGAAATGAGTGGGCCACCAATGCCGAATAGGGCAATGGCCAGTAGGAACGTGCTCAGGCCGCCAGCCGCCGCCCGGGCCACACCGCTGATCGCCACCACCAAGGCCCCCAGCAATACCCCCCGGTGGACGCCCAGTCGATCCAGAAGACGCCCGCCGACTGGCGCACTCACGATGTAGACGAGCTGCCAGGCGCCTAGGGCCAGACCCATGGCGCCACGGCTCAGGTCGAGATCTTCTCGCACCTCGCCGACCAACGGCGGAATCGACATGGCCACCACCCCGAAGGCGAAGTAGACGCCGCACACTCCGCTGAACAGCACCCACCGGTAGGGATGTCGACGCCGGGAAGGATCGGAGACATCGTGCACCGGCTGATGGTCCCATGCGGTACCTCCCGGGCTCCGACCGGGCTCCGACCCCAGCGCGGACACCCGGTCACCGATCAGAGGCCGTCATCTGCGAACCTGTCCCGGTGACGACCGACCCGATCGAACTGCGTTGGACGGCTGACGACCAGTTGCTTGACCAGTTGGACCGACCAATCCTCGTGGTGGCATTTCGCGGACTGTTCAACGCCGCCGGATCGGCCACCTCAGCCATCCAATGGCTGATCGAACGCCTGGACAGCGCCGAGGTGGGCGACGTCGATCCCGAGACCTTCTTCGACTTCACCCAGGAGCGGCCGATCGTCGAGTTCGACGATGGTGGCGCCCGACGGGTCCGATGGCCATCCAACCGAGTACTGGCCGCCCGTACCCCGGAGGGCCAACGAGACCTGGTGCTAGTGGCCGGCGTCGAGCCTCACCTGCGGTGGCGGACGTTCACCGGCGCGCTCCGGGCCGCGGCGACCCGCACGGGATCCCAGCTGGTGGTCACGCTTGGATCAATGAGCGGCATGTCGCCCCACACCCGTCCCCCAGCGGTCACCGGGAGCAGCACCAACCAGGAACTGGCCGAACGCCTGGGCCTCGACCGACCCTCCTACCAGGGACCGACCGGCGTGGTCGGCGTCCTACACGACACCCTGGACCGGGCCGGTGTTCCGGTCATCTCGCTGCGTGTGTCGGTGCCCTACTACCTGCCGGACTCTCCCAACCCCAAGGCAACCCGCGCCCTGCTCCGACGCTTCGAGCAGGTCAGCGGGGTGGACACCGCGTTCGCCGACCTGGACGGTCCAGCATCGGAATGGCAGGTCCGAGTCGATCAGGCGGTGGCCGGCGACGGAGAGGTCACGGCCCACGTACGACGTCTTGAGGCCCAGGTCGACCAGAGCGAGGACCTGATGCCCCGGGGCGACGACCTGGCCGCTGAGTTGGAGGCCTTCCTGCGCGACCAGGATCAACGCGTCGACCGGAAGGACGGGCTGGCCGACGGGGCCACAGACCCCGACGAGGACTGAACCGGTCTGGTGGGCGAGACTGAGCCCATGGACCGCAACACTCTCCTGACCGCCGTCGAACGCGAAGGGCGGTCCCTGCTGGCCGCCGCCGAACTGGATCCTTCCGCCCGGATCGAGCACTGTCCGGACTGGGACGCCGCTGGCCTGGTCGACCACATGGCCGGGGTGTGGAGCTTCATGGCCGCCCAGATAGAGGCCGCCTCGTCGGACAAGCCGGCCCGGCCCGACCCCGACGACCCCTCGACAGCCAGCGACCGGCTGAGCCGCCTGGTGGCCCTGCTGGCCTCGGTGGAGCCGACGGCGCCATGCTGGAACTGGTGTCCCGAGGAGGACCGGACCGCAAGCTGGGTGGTCCGACGTATGGCCCACGAGAACAACATCCACCGCTGGGACGCCGAAAACGCCGTGGGTGACGCCGCTCCGCTTGATGCCAAACTGGCCCACGACGGCGTGGACGAGATCCTCGACGTGGCGTGGCGACACCAACTTGGCGGCCCGGTGGGCGGCTATCCCTCCTCGACCCTGCACCTGCACCGCACCGATGGCGACGGCGAATGGCTGCTGTCGTCGACCAGTGAGCAACTGGTGGTGGAACACCAGCACGCCAAGGGCGATGCTGCGGCACGTGGCACAGCTTCGGACCTGAACCTGCTGGTATGGGGCCGTCGTCAGCCGACGCTGGAGGTCTTCGGCGACGAGACCGTCCTCGACGCCTGGCTGGCCCTTGCTCCCTGACCCCGGGGAGTCAGTCCTTTTCGGTGCCCCAGATGCCCACGAAGGACACAATCTCGCCCGGGTAGCCCCCGAGGTTGTGCACCAGTGCCCGGCTACGGGTGTCCAGCGTGGTCACAACACGATCAGCGGGCGCCTCGCCCCGCAGTTGGAGCCACGCCTCGTAATGCATGCGAAGTCCGCTGGCCCCCACCGGATGGCCAAAGCTCTTAAGCCCGCCGTCGGTGTTGACCGGTAGGTCCCCGTCGAGGGCGAACCGGCCGTCCAGCACGTCGCTCCAACCCTCGCCTCGTTCGCTGAACCCGAGATCCTCCATGAGTATCAGTTCAGTCGGGGTGAAGCAGTCGTGCACCTCAGCCATGGCCAGTTCGGTCCGCGGATCAGTGATCCCTGCCTGGGCGTAGGCGTCATCGGCAGCCTCCGCGCACTCGGGCAGTGTGGTGAAGTCGAACGCCGGGTCCACGAGACCCGACCCGTTACCGGCCACCAGCGAGAGGGCCTTCACGTACAGCGGGGCATCGGTGTAGTCCGTCGCCCGCTCCGCGGGCACCACGACGGCTGCTGCCGCTCCGTCGGCTACACCGGCACAGTCGAACACCGACAGGCGACCGGCCACTGCGGCCATCTCGCAGATGGCCTCAGCCGACATTTCCCGTCGGAACTGGGCCAGATCGTTGCGAGCTCCGTTGAAGTGGTTCTTCTCGGCGATCTTGGCCACCACATAGCGAAGCTTTTCCTCGTCGACTCCGTAACGCTCGGCGTAGGCGGGCAGCATCAGGCTGAACATGGCCGCGGCGGTGAGGGTTCGATTGGTCCCGTCTGTGGGAATCGGGAAGGCGTTGAGGCCCTGGTAGCCGCCATCCTTGACCTTCTCGCCGCCAATGGCGACGGCCACGTCGTAGGCGCCCGACGCCACGGCGTAACAGGCCTGGCGTAGGGCTTCGGACCCCGTGGCGCAGTAGTTCTCCACCCGGGTGACCGGACGGTTCTCGAGGCGAAGCGGCATGGCCAGTGAGATGCCCGAGGCCGACGACTGCGACGTGCCGTACCAGTAGGCATCGACGTCGTCCTTGACTATGCCCGCCGAATTCAGGGCCAGGCCGTGGGCGTCGATGAGCAGGTCGTCCAACGAGCGGTCCCAGTGTTCGCGAAACGGAGTGCACCCCATCCCGACGATGGCCACTCGATCCAGGATCCCGTGTGATGCCATGTGCGCGCTCCTCTCCGCTGCGGGTCAGCCCCGAGCGGGCTGGGCCTTCCAGAAATAGTTGTGCAACCCATCGGCCGTGAACATCCGACGGAACGTCATCTCCACCCGGTCACCAATGGCCACCTCGGCTGGGTCGGCGTCGGTGAGTTCGATGGGCATGCGACCGCCACCGTCAAAGTCGACCACTGCGAAAACCACCGGTGGGCTCTGTGAGTAGACGAGGTGGTCCACGGTGAAGGTGGCGATGGTGCCCGTGGCGTCGGCCATGGGAGCCGGGTCCATGTCGTCGACCGCTCCACCGGCGATGCCGACACGACTGGGCGGCAGGTGGGTGATTCCGGTGGTCCGGTCGGTTGCTCCGACGAAGCCGTGCTTCCAGTCGGTCCGCCGAAGGGAAGCTGCCGAGGAGGGTCGGTTGGGTTCGGGCCGGTTGGGGGGCTGGATCTCCAGCAAGCCCCGCCACGTCAGGTAGCGGGTGTAGGCGACGTCGGTCCGATTGTCGACCTGAGCGGCCACCGATCGGGTCGGCCGGCCGGAGGCCAGCGCATCGGTGGTCCGAAATAACAAAACCTCGCACCCGTCGGCCAGTACCACGAGGGCAACCACGGCGCCGGCTTCGGCCCCGTCCAGCACGTCGGCTAGGAGGAGAGAGGGATGAGCAGCTCCAGCGTTTCCGACGGTATCCGCCCGGTCGTCAGCCACGGCCACGCCGAGGCCGGACGCGGCCTTCTTGGTGGCCCGACCATGCAATCCGGTGACCACGGCGATATCGACGTCATCGACGGTGAGACCGGTGGCGGCTAGGGCATCAGCCCAGGCCTTTCGTACGAGAGGTAGGTAGGCCTGCTCACCGAAACGGTCCTCCCAAGTACGCGAATGGGCGTTTCCCGGGGTTCGCCAGCGGTCGGTGAACTCACCGGTGGCCGTGGCCCCACCGAGGTACTCGGCCAGCAGCGGACCGTCGTCGGATGATCCGGTGAGGATGGCCGTCGCTGCGTCACCACCCCCGCCGTCCTCGGGGCCGGTCGGCAGGCCGATCCGGATATCGGAGGCCACGACCAGGGTCCGGCCCGGAGCAGTCAGGGCGGCACGCAGGGCGCCCACAGCGGAGCGCTGGGCGCCCCCGAAGTCCAATGCGGAGATCGTGGAGTCGAGTCGGAGGGCGGCGTGCATCACCGTGGCGTTGGTCTTGTCGGAATACGCCGGAGCAACCGTCGAAAACCAGAGAGCGTCCGGCGTTGTGTTGTCGAGCGCCCGCAGCGCCCGGCGGGCCGCCGCCACACCCATGGTCGTGGTGTCCTCGTCGAAGGAGGCGACGGCACGATGACCCCTACCACCCCCTGCTCCCATGACCGATGCGATCTCGGCCCGGTCGAGACGCCGGTACGGCACGTGGGCGCCGTAGGCAAGGATTCCTCTGGTCATGCTCATGCGTCTCCCCTCCGATACCGTACAGATCTGACGGACCGTCAGATTACCTTCCACAAGACCGGACGCCCCATGGACTTCGATTTCACCACCGAACAGGAGGCCTTCCGGGCCGAGGTCGAGGCCTTCCTCAACGCCAACGACGACCCCGACGTGTTTGACCCCACCAGAGAGAACATGGCCCAGATCGTCGACACGCCCAAACGCCGAGCGCTGATGAAGAAGATGGGCGAGCAGGGCTGGCTGGGCATCACCTGGCCGAAAGAGTACGGCGGCCAGGAGGGCGAGGGCGTCTACGAGTACATCCTCAACGAGGCCCTCGCCGGGCGGGGTGGCCCCCAGATCGGCAAGGGCGTCGGAATCATCGGCAAAACCCTCATCGCCCACGGATCAGAATTCCTCAAGGAGGAGTTCCTCCCCAAGATCCTGGCCAACGAGGTGGAATTCGCCGTCGGCTACAGCGAGCCCGAGGCCGGCTCGGACGCGGCGGCCATGAAGCTCAAGGCCGTCGAGACCGAGGGAGGGTGGACCCTCAACGGCCAGAAGACCTGGACCACGTCGGCCCACTTCGCCGAGTGGTACTGGGTGGGCGCCCGCACCAACCCCGACGCCCCCAAGCACTCGGGCATCACCCTGTTCCTCGTGCCAATGGACCATCCCGGCATCACCGTGCAGGGCATCTGGACCATGGGCGACGAGCGCACCAACGACGTCTTCTTCGACGACGTATTCGTCCCCGACGAGTACGTAGTCGGTCAGCTCGACCACGGCTTCCAATACATCTCCCAGGCCCTCGACCTCGAGCGGTTCACCATGTTCACCTTCTCGCCGATCAAGCAGCGCCTCGACCTTTTGATTGACCACGTGCGCTCGGCCTGCCGCGACGGCCAGCCACTCAAGGACGATCCGAAGGTGCGTTCACGCATCGCCCGTCTGGCCACCACCGCCGAGGTAGCCCGGGGGATGGGCCTGCGGGTCGTCGACGCCTCAGTGAAGGCAGAGGCCAACGGTGGCGCACCGCCGACCATCGAGTCCTCGGAGTACAAGCTGTTCACCACCGAGTTCTCCAAGACGCTCGCCGACGCGTCTATGGACCTAGGCGGTCCAGGCACCCAACTTCGGGTCGGCACCGAGGAAGCCCCCATGGCGGGGCGAGCCGAGTCGACCTACCGGTACACCGTGCTGGACACCATTGGCGGCGGCACCTCGGAGGTGCAGAAGAACATCATCACCCGCCGCGGCCTGGGCCTCCCCAAGAACTTCTAGCCCGACGGGCATCCAACCATGACGACCGACCGCCCTCTTCTCGACGGAATCACCGTGCTGGACCTCGCCTCGGTGGGGCCCGCGGTGCGCGCCTCCCGCTGGCTGGCCGACTGGGGTGCCGACATCATCAAGGTGGGGCCGGTTCCGCGTGACGCCGACGTGCAGATCAACCCACCGGCCTACGCCTACAGCGCACACCGGGGCATGCGCCGAGCCTTGCTGGACCTCAAGTCCGACGGAGGACGCGACGCCTTCTTGCAACTGGCCGCCCATGCCGATGTTGTCATCGAGAGCTTCCGGCCCGGCGTTGTCGACCGTCTGGGAATCGGCTACGAGGCCCTCTGCACCGTGAATCCCCGCATCGTGCTGTGCTCGACCACCGGCTTCGGCCAGACCGGCCCCCGGGCCCAGTGGGCGGGCCACGACCTCAACTATCTGGCCGTGGGTGGCTACCTCCACTGCTCGGGCCGTGGCAGCGACGGCAGCCCGGCACTTCCCGGTGCGACAGTGGCCGACAGCGCGGGCGGTGGCCTGCACGCGGTGGCCGCCATCTGTGCCGCACTGACCGCCCGGGCGACCACCGGCAAGGGCACCCACCTCGACGTGTCGATCGCCGACGGAGTCCTGTCGCTCATGTCGCTGGCCATCGACGAATACCTGGCCGACGGCACCGAGCCCGGACCCCGCCACGGCCTGCTCACCGGTCGCTACGCCTGGTACGACCTCTACGAATCCTCCGACGGCGGCTGGCTGGCCGTGGGCGCCATCGAGCCCCGCTTCTTCGCCAACTTGTGTCGCATCTTGGGCTGCGACCAGTGGGCCGGACTGCAGTACGACGACGATGCGGTCGATGCCATGCGGGCCGACTTCACGGGGGCCTTCGCCTCGCGCCCCCGCGATGAGTGGGTAGACCTCCTAGGGCCGGCCGACACGTGCGTCACCGCGGTGCTGGACGTACCCGAACTCCTAACCGACGAGCAATTCCGGGCCCGGAGGGCGTTCACCGAGGTCACCCACCCAACGGCCGGAACCATTGCCCAGGTGGCCGCCCCACTAGCCGGGCAGGTCGACGCTGCCGATCTACCCGTCTACGACATGGCCTTGCCGGCCACAGACGAGATCCTGGCCGCCGTCGGTGTGAGTGCCGACCGACTGGCCTCCTTGCGAGCCGAAGGAATAATTGCATGAGCACGGAACTGGCCCCGATCACCGAAGAGGTCACCGACCGGATCGGGCTCGTCCAGTACGAGGAAGAGGGCGGCTTCCCGGTCGAGCACGGCTACATCTGGACGACGTGCGCTGCCGTCGAGAACGGCAACCCGCTGTTCTGGGACGAGACGGTGGCCGACAACCTCACCGACGGACCGATCGCCCCGCCGACCATGCTGTCGGTCTGGTTCCGCCCCCACCACTGGTCGCCGGGCCGCACCGAACCAGCGGTCCCCCTGCAAGCCCACTTTGACCTGAAGGACGACCTCCACCTGCCCGAGGCCATCATCTCGTCGAACACCAACACGTTCCACGACCCGGTCCGCATTGGCGACCGGGTCCGGTCCCGCCAGATCCTCCGATCGGTCAGCGAACCCAAGACGACCCGACTGGGCCACGGTCGCTTCTGGACCATCGACGTGGAGTACCTGAACCAGGACGACACCCTGCTGGGCGTGGAGTCCTACACGGCCTTCGGCTACCGCCGCGCCGACGCCGAGAAAGGAGTCGGCTCGTGAACCGACCCGTGACTCGACTGGTCCATGGTGACGTCGCGATCGGTGACACTCTGCCCGGTCTGGGCGTCGACGTGACGGCCACCACGGTCGTGCTCGGCGCACTGGCATCACGGGACTGGCGACCCATGCACCACGACCGTGACTTCGCCATTAACCGCAACGGGACGCAGGACATCTTCCTCAATACCCCGAATCAGGCAGCCTGGTTCGAGCGTTACGTGACCGACTGGACAGGGCCCACCGGCCGACTGGGCCGCATGACCTTCCGCATGAACACCTCGGTGTTTCCCGGCGATCACATGGTCTTCACGTCCACCGTCACCGGTACCGAGGTCGACGATGCCGGATGCGGATGGGTCGACCTGGACGTGGCCCTCATGGTGGGCGAGGTGGCCGCCACCACGTGCGCCACCCGGGTGGCCCTCCCCCTCGACGAGAACGACAATCCCTGGGCTCGCCGTGGCGATGCCTGGCGACCCTAGGAGACCCGACCGTGGACCTCGCCTTCACCGACGAACAGGACATGCTGCGAAAGGCCGTGCGCAGCCTGTGCGCCGACGCCGCGGACTCGGTACGTGCCATGGAGAACGATCCGAAGGGCTTCGACGACGACTTCTGGCAGGGCCTAGCGGCCATGGGCCTGACCGGGCTCATGACCTCCGAAGCCCTCGGCGGCTCGGACATGGGGCTGTTGGACGCTGTGGTGGTCTACGAGGAACTGGGCCGCAGCCTCGTGCCCTCACCTCATCTGGCGTCGGCGGTAGTGGCCGCCGGCGTGCTGGCTACCGCCGGATCCGACGCCCAGCAGGCCGAATGGCTGCCCGCCATGGCCACTGGCGACGCCGTGCTGTCCCCGGCGTGGCTGGAGCCGGACAACAGCTCGGGCCCCAGCGGCGTCCAACTGACTGCGCAGGCCGACCCGACCAGAGGCGACGACCGGGAATTCGTCCTGACCGGCGTCAAGCGACACGTCCCCTTCGCCTCGTCGGCCGACCGACTGGTGGTTCTGGCCCGAACGGGAGACCGAAGCGAGGCGATCGACCTGTTCTTGGTGGATCCCACGGCCCCGGGCGTCACACTGACCCTCCAACCGACGGTGGCCGGCGACACCCAGTACCGGGTCGACCTCGACGGCGTCCGGGTGACGGCCGACGATCGGATCGGTGAGGCCGGTACCGGCTGGACCACCTGGTCGTCGGTCATGACCGACGCAATGGTTCTAGTGGCGGCCCAGGCAGTAGGCGCTGCCGAGGCCACCCACGCCCTGACCACGGAATACGCCAAAGAGCGACACCAGTTCGACAAGCCCATCGGCTCGTTTCAGGCCATCAGCCACTATCTGGCCGACGGCATCACGGCCATCGACGGTGCCCGGGTGCTGGTCCACCGGGCCGCTTGGACCCGCGACGAGGGGCGGGACGTGGCCTCGCTGGCCCCCATGGCCAAGCTGTTTGCCACCCAGGCCTGCCGGGACGTGACCGGTGTGGCCATCCAGGTGCACGGCGGTATGGGCTTCACCGTGGAGTGCGATGCCCAGCTGTACTTCCGCCGGGCAAAATCCTGGCAGCTGAACTGGTTCGACAACGACCACCTCGAGGACCTGATCGCTGCCGCCGTCCTCGACTGACCCGTCCCAGAAGATGTTGCTTCCGACTGGGGGCCGGCTGGAAGCAACCGGACGTGGATGCCCTAACGTCCGGACCCTGTCAGACGACCGGTCTGCGGAGGACGCCGGGGGGGCACCATGGGAACGTCTTGGATCATCGAGGGCTCGGTCGATGACCGTTGGCCGATCAACACCCGGGGCAACGTCGGCGAGGTCTTCCCCGAGGTCCTAACTCCACTCTCGTACCGGCTGGGGGTGATCGCTGCAGAGAAGGCATGGCGTGATGCCTATGCCGAACTCGGAGTGGCCGTGAAGAGCGACTTCGCTGGCGACGACCCGGTGATCATCGGCCTCTACGGCGGCTACGCCTACCTCAACCTCTCCTACCTGCGAATCCTCGGCGTCCGGGCTCCCGGGTCGTCTCCGGAGGCCATCGATGTGGCTTTCTTCGGTGAAGGTGATCCCCCGCCCTACGAACCGAGGAAGGGCGACCGGAACCTCCGCTCCACGCTCCGGATCCTGAAGTCGGTGATGGGCGCTCTGGGCACGAAGGCCATGCCGTCAATGGTGGCCGAGAGCTACGCCCTGGCCGACGCCCACCGAGAGGCCTGTCCGCCACTCGACGCCTCTGACGAGGATCTGCTGGCCTACCTCCACGCCTTTCCCGCGGCCTTTGGTCCGGCCTTCAAGAACCACATGCTCTCATCGGGCCTAGCGTCAATCGTGGCCGGCTTTCTGGCTGATGCCTGTGCAGCGGCAGGTCAACCTGGCCTGGTGACCCACCTACTCGGGTCGGCAGGTGACGTGAAGTCGGCCGAGTACGCCCGCGACCTGTACGCCATTGCCCTGACGGTGCAGAACCAGCCCACGGTGGCCGCCGCCTTTGACGCCGGCGTGGCCGGGCTCCTTCAACGGTTGGACGGTTCTCGGGCCGGCGATTCCAACGTGGCTGACTTCCTCGAACGATTCGCCGCCTTCGTGGCCGACCATGGACACCGCGGCCCCAACGACTGGGAGCTCTCGTCGCGCAACTGGGAGAACACGCCGGAGATGGCCCTCGTGGCCATCGACCGCATGCGTCTGGCCGACCACGACCTGGACCCGGCGGCCCGCCTAGCCGACGACGGTGAGCGTCGCGCCGCAGCCATTGCCGTGGTCCGTCCCCACGTCAAGGGACTGGACCGGAAGAATTTCGACAAGGCGTTGGCTGCCACCGGCTGGTGGGCTCAGGCCCGCGAAGCCACCCGGGATCGGGCCATTCGCATCGGCGCCCCCACCAAGCAGGTGTACCGCGAACTCGTCCGTCGGGCTGCCAAGCGTGGAGGCGACCCGAATCCGGTGCGAGTCGCCCTGCTGGATCCACTCGACGAGCTCCCCGCCTACCTGGCCGATCCGGGAGCGTTCGCCAACCTGCTAGCCGAGCGGGGCGCCCTGTTCGACCGGTATGCGGCAGTCGAACCGCGCTTCTTCATCACCAGCCAAGACGAGGTGCCCACCATCGAGGAGCTCGAAGCCGACCAGGCCGCCCGAGCCGCCGACACCATCGCCGCTCCCGGTGATGTGCTCACCGGTGCATCGGGATGCCAGGGCGTGGCCCGGGGCCGGGCCCGCATCGTGATGGATCCGGCCGATGCCCTCGACCTCGAGCCAGGCGAAGTGTTGGTGGCCCCCATCACCGACCCGGCGTGGACTCCGCTGTTCCTGCCGTCGGCCGCCGTGGTGGTCGACGTAGGGGCGCTCATGAGCCACGCGGTAATCGTGTCGCGTGAACTGGGCATCCCGTGCGTGGTGTCCGTCGAAGGCGCCACCCGACGGATTCCTGACGGGGCGCTGGTCGAGGTGGACGGCACCGCCGGAACGGTCACCGTGCTCGACGGCTAACCCGGACCGTCAGCCGGTGACGCCGATCGGACAGGACACGCCGGTGCCACCAAGACCGCAGTAGCCCATGGGGTTCTTGGCTAGGTACTGCTGGTGGTATTCCTCGGCGTAGAAGAACTCGGATCGATCCACGATCCCGGTGACAATCTCGTCGTAACCAGCCTCGGCCAGCCGGGGGGCAAAGTCATTGCGGGTGGCCTCAGCGGTGGCCCGTTGGGTGGCGTCGGCCACGTGGATCTCGGACCGGTACTGAGTGCCCACGTCGTTGCCCTGTCGCATCAACTGGGTCGGATCGTGGTTCTCCCAGAACACCCGGAGCACACTGGTTAGGTCGATCGCCGCGGTCTCCCACGCCACCAGCACGACCTCGTTGTGTCCGGTGTAACCCGAGCAGACCTCTTCGTAGGTGGGGTTGGGGGTGTGGCCGCCGGCGTAACCCACCGCAGTGGTCCACACGCCGGGCGTGTCCCAGAACATGCGCTCAGCGCCCCAGAAGCAGCCCATTCCCACGATGACTGTCTCGATGCCGTCGACGAATGGGCCGACCAGGGGTCGCCCGTTCACGAAGTGGGCGGCTGGGACGGCCATGACATCGGGCCGACCGGGCAGCGCGTCGGCTGGATCCGGAATGGAAAGTGGCTTGTGTCCGAACATGGCGTGATCCTAGGACGGGCCCGGATCGACTCGAACCAGATCCGCTCCGACTCCCGGTCAGATGGTGAAGGCCAGGCGGGTGGCCATTTGGGTTCCCAGATCGACGTCGCCACCCACCGTCACCCGACCGTCGTCCAGTAGCGGCTGCGGATCGATCCGACCACCGGTGAGCGACAACCAGTCGTGTGACGACATGGCCAGGGTCACCGTCGGTTCGCCTTCCAGCTCGTCGACCACCGCCGCCCGTCCATCGACGGCCACCCGAATGGTGGCCTCGACCGGTCCGGTGAGGGTCACCTCGACCCGGCTCCCGTCGGGCGCTCCCGCCTTCTTGCCGATGACGAATCCGGCCGCAGTACTCACCTCGGCCACTGACATCTCGGCCGGCCGACCGGCAGTTCCCTGCGGGTGACCCAACGGCGCACGACAGTCCTCGAGGTGGAGCCACGAGTCGTAGACCCGAACGTGCATGAATCGTAGGTACGGCACCTCGCCTACCGGCGACCAGCCGACCTTCAGGATCTCCTCGTCGGGCATGGCGTTCAGTTGATCGAGCCGTTCGGTCGAGATGGTCCGGAAGGCGTCCAGCACCTCGGCGCCCGACATCGACCGCATCGATTCCACCCACTGTTCGTTGCCCGCCGCGATGGCGTTCTTGAGGTGCTCGGTCGGGAACTCGACCTGGGGAGCCTGCTCGCCCCGGAGCATCCGCTCGGTTCCGATGATATGGGCCAGGTTGTCCTGGACGGTCCAGCCAGGACACCGGCTGGGCGTGGCCCAGTCGTCGGCCGACAAGCCCTCCGCCCAGTCGATCCACTCGTTCCAGATTTCGGCGAGTCCGCCGAGAATGTGGTCGCGGTCCAACGTGATGTCCATGGAATCTCCGTTCGGGGGGGGTCGTTCGTCGAGCGTTCGGGTCTGGTCAGGGCGTGACGTTGATCAGGGGGTCGGGTTGGCCACGGACTGCCACTCCCGGGCGTCGAGGTAGGGCTTGAACACCTCGCCGACCGCGTGCAGGTCGGCTGGGGTCTTGGGGCGCTGCAACTCGTAGAGGTGAGGAAACTCAAGCCATCCAAGCACCAGGTCCCAGAGTCGCTCGGCAGCCTCTCCGGTCGGTGGTTCGATGAGGACCGGGCCGAACAGCTTCCGGGAGTCGTCGGCATCGGCACCTGGGAACACCAACGTCGGGACCCCCCAACCACCCATGCCCAGCACACGATCATGATCGGCCCGGACGTCGTCGTGGGTGGTCTCATCGGCCAACGCGGCATCCACGTAGCCGGGATCGAGGTCCATCTCGACGAGCAACTCGCGGGCTACCTCGGGACGGTGGGGCTTGCGACCCTCGACGTGCAGGGCAGTGCCCGACCGTAGGTACCAGGCGTCGTTCAGCTCCGGGGCCTCACGCTTGAGCAGGGCGCCGATCCGCATCATCGACCAGCCGTAGGACCACTCCCGTTCCCACGGATGCTTCTTCCCCTCGGCCCGGTTGACCTCCTCGAGGCTGAAGAACCGCCAGTCCACGTCGAGTTCGAGCCGGTCGCGGACCTCGCGCATCCACAGCGAGGTCTGGTAGGCCCACGGGCAGATCACGTCGAAGTGAAAGTCGACCCGCATCGGTTTTTCATCCATAAACGGAGCCTCGCGCAGACTCGTAGCGAGGGGTCAGTCGGGGACACGAAGCTCATGACGGGTCACCTTGCCTAGGGCGTTGCGGGGTAGGGCATCGACGGCCACCACCCGCCGGGGCAGCTTGTAGGCCGCCAGGTGGTCCTGGGCGAAGGCCCGCAACTCATCGACTTCGGGGCAGTCGTGTCCGTCGGCCGCCACGATCCACGCCACCACCTCCTCGCCCCACTCGGGCGAGGGCACGCCGGCCACCGCCACCTCAGCCACCGCATGGTGGAGGACCAGGGCGTCGTCAACCTCCCGGGGATAGACGTTGAGGCCACCGCTGATGATGAGCTCCTTGGCCCGTCCGACGATGGCCAGGTATCCGTCGTCGACCGCGCCCAGGTCGCCGGTCCGGAACCACGGGTCGCCACCATCCGGATCGGCCACGAACGCCTCGGCCGTGGCCTCAGGTCGCTCCCAGTAACCGGCGAACACGTTGGGTCCCCTGACGAGGATCTCGCCGACCGGCCCATCAGACCCGTCGGCCAGCCGGACGTCTACTCCGGGCAGCGGGATGCCCACCGCTCCCGGACGTCGAACATCGTCAAACGGGTTGGAGACCAGCATCACCGTCTCGGTCATCCCGTAACGCTCTAGGACCGAAACGCCGGCCCGTTCGGCCAGACGAACGTGGAGTTCGGCAGCCAGCGGCGCAGAACCGGCCACGCAGAGGCGAAGGCCTCCGAGGAGGTCGACCCGATCGTGGTCGGCCAGGCGGTGGTACATGGTCGGCACGCCGAAGAACATCGTGGCGTCATGGACGTCGAGGGCGTCCAGCACGTCGTCGGGGGCGAACCCCGACTGCAGAACCGCTGAGGCCCCGGCCAGCAGGGTCCCGTGGAGGCCCACACCGAGGCCGTGCATATGGAACAACGGCAAACACAGGACGAGCCGGTCGACTTCGGTCCAACGCCAGGCCACACGAACCGACTGGGCGCCGGCCAACAGGTTGGCCTGGGTTAGGACCGCGCCCTTGGGGCGCCCCGTGGTACCCGACGTATAGCCGATGATCGCCGGATCACCGGGTAGCGATACATCGAGAAGTGCTGCCGTCCCGTCATCGGCGGGCACGTCGGGGAACGGATCGACCAACTGGGCTACCAGGAGGTCGGGATCCAGCCCTGCCAGCAGTTCGGCCCAACCGTCATGGCCGACCAGCGCTGCCCGGGGGGTGCAGTCGGCGATCACGTGGGCCAGTTCAGCCTCGCGGTAGGACCCATTGGTCGGCACCACGACCAGGCCGAGCCGTAGACAAGCCACATGGGCCACCGCCAGGTCGACGGTCGACGGTCCCGAGAGCAGCAGTCGCTCACCGTCCACCAGGCCCGCCCCGGCCAGACGGGCCGCCAGGCGTTCGGTGCGATCCAGGAACTCGCCTCTGGCCACCCACCGGGCCGGACCGCCGTCGATCGAACCCCACAACAGCGGGCGGTCAGGTTCTGCACCGAGGACCGCGGTCCACGCCCCGGCCAGCGTGCCAGGGCGAGGAAGGTCGAATCCGTCCGGAGCCCCTACCGGCAGGTGTGCACTCCAGTGCCGGAGATCATTCATCGTCCGGACCGTACCGTCGACGCCGGGGCTGGCCGGATTCGGGAGGGCGACTTGACCCGAGAGACCGGTTGATCCATACTAATGACATCCATTAGATCAACACGGAGAGCAACTTCATGGAATTCGGCATCTTCAGCAACGGCTACACCCCGGGCCCCGCTGCTCACGACTCGGAAAGCGAGCACACCGAACTGATGCGGGAGGCTGAGTACGCCATCCTCGCCGACAAGCACAACTGGAAGTACATCTGGTTCGGCGAGCACCACGGGCTAGTCGAGTACAGCCACATGTCGGCCCCCGCCCCGATGATGGGCTGGGTAGCCGCCCAGACCGACTACATCCACATCGGGTCGGCCATCACCAGTCTCCCGACCAAGAAGGAGCACCCGGTCCGAATCGCCGAGCGGGCCGCCATGCTCGACCACGTCACGAACAACCGGTTCGAGTTCGGCACTGGTCGGGGGGCCGGAAGCCACGAGCTCCGGACCTTCAACGTGATGGACCCGAGCGAGACCAAGGCCCAGTGGGACGAGGTCATCCACGAGATCCCGCGGATGTGGGAACAGAAGGACTACGACTTCGACGGCGAGTTCTTCACCGTGCCCACCCCACACAACATCCTCCCCAAGCCCTACGGCCCCGGCCATCCACCCATCTGGGTGGCCTGCGGCAACCCGCCGACCTTCGCCAAGGCCGGCTCCATGGGCATCGGCGCCATCGCCTTCAACTTCGAACCCATCCACAACCTCAAAGGCCGGGTCGACGCCTACAAGGAGGCCATCCAGGACCCGATCGACCAGATCGGCCAGTACAAGAACGACAACGTCATGATGACCAACGCCTGCATCTGCCTGGAGGACCGCGACGAAGCTCGGGCCGTGGCCATGGCCAAGGGCCGCGGCTACCTGGTGACCATGGTCAACATGTACCACGACACCATGCCCAAGTCGCCCGACGCCATCGTCTGGCCCAACGCACCCATGGATCCAGGCTGGACCGAGGAACTCCTCGACATGGCCATCGACGGTGGCTACATGCTCTGCGGCAACCCCGAGGAGGTCTGCGAGCAGCTCAACCGCTACCGGGACGTGGGCTGCGACCAGGTGGTCTTCGGCCTGCCCACCGAGGGCCTCACCCACGACCAGACCCTCGAGATGATCGAGCTGTTCGGCGACCAGGTCATCCCCGAGCACGACGGCGACCGGGTCCACTCCACTGACCGCTATCGGGCCACCGCCGAGCGCCAGTTCCCCGACTTTGGTTACCCGGTGCCCGAAGGCATTGACGTGTCGATCATCCCGACCACCGCCCTGCTCTCCCTGGGCTGACGTCCGAACCCGACCGGAACCGCCGAACCGGAAACAGGCGCGCCATGGCCCGCGACGGAACCGAAACTCGGACCCGACTTCTAATGGAAGCCGAGCGTCTCTTCGCCGAGGTCGGAGTCTGGCAGGCCGCCACTGGCGACATCGTCCGCTCCGCCGGCCAACGCAACGCCTCGGCGCTGACATATCACTTCGGGTCACGTGAGGGGGCGCTCGACGCCATCCTCGCCGAGCACGGCAACCCGGTCGACCAGCGGCGGGGCGAACTGCTGAGCAACCTTGAGGGAGGACCCACCACTGACACCCCGGCTGTGCGGGACCTGGTGTCGACCCTGGTGCGACCCATGACCGCCGTGCTGGACGACCCACGGGGACGCCGCTACGTGCGGATCATCGCCCAACTCTCGGACCGCTTCCCGGCCTGGCGGGACGCCCCGTCGGGCGTTGACCAGACCCATCTGGAAAGGGCCTTGGACCTCTTGGAGGGGGTGGCCGCCGGCGACGGACCGGCGGCACGCGAGGCCCGCCTGCTGGCCATGATCCAACTCATGACAGTGTCACTGGCCGCCCGGGCCGGTGAGATGGAACACCGGCGGCCCCACCTCGATTCCACAGCCTACGAGCGGCACCTGGTAGACGTCCTGACCGGTGTGCTCACTGCGCCCAGCACCTAAACCGCTCCACGTGTCCGGTACCGTCGCCCGCCGTGCACGTCATCCTCGTCCGACACGGACGCCCCGAGATCGTCGTCGACTCCCCCACCATTGCCGACCCCAGTCTGGACGAAATCGGTCGATGGCAGGCCGAACGCCTTACCGCGTGGCTGGCGTGCGAGGAGATTGACGCGGTAATCACCAGCCCCAAGGCCCGAGCCATCCAGACGGCGGCCGGGACGGTCGAGGGGCTCGGCATTACCCCCCGGGTCGTCAACGACCTCGACGAGATCGACCGCGGCGCCCACACCTACCTACCCACCGAACTGCTGCCCACCCAGGGCGGCGCGTACTGGGACCAGATCTGCGAGAAGCGGTACGACGAGATCGGGTGGGACTCCCCCGAGGCGTTCCGCGACCGGGTGGTAGCCACCTGGGACGACCTCTGCCGCAACCCGCCGGGCGAACGGGTGCTGGTGGCCTGCCATGGCGGGACGATCCGTACCATCCTCGCCCATGTCGCCGGCAATGACGGCGCCGGCTTTCGCCTCGACTACACGTCAATCAGCCGGGTCGAGGTCACGCCGCCGGGTGGCGACCCCTCCGGCGAGGACGGCCCCACCGACCCGTACTGCTCGGTGGCCAGCGCCAACGAGGTCGCCCATTTCGACGCGGAGCGCACCGCAGTGGTGGGTGCCTTCCGGGGCGCCGAACGCCCGGGCACCACCTTCAACCGTCGGCCACTGTCCGCTCCCACTTCCTGAACAGCAACCGGGTAGGAGCTTTCCTCAGCGGGACTCCAACAGATCCGGGCCCAGTTGGTCGACCGTGGAGGCCCCCACGAGGGCCATGGTGCGTTCGGTGCCCGAGCGGAGCAACTCCAGAACATGGTCCACGCCCTGCTCGCCGGCCGCCGCCAACGCATAGAGGAAGAGGCGCCCACCCATCGTGGCGTCGGCGCCGGCAGCCACCGCCTTGACGATGTCGGACCCCCGACGGATACCTCCGTCGCAGATCACCTCGATCCGACCAGTTCCCGCTTCAGCTACCGCGGTGGCCACTGCACTGGCCACCGATGGCACCAGATCAAAGGGTGCTGGGGCCGTGTCGAGCTGGCGTCCACCATGGTTCGACAGGATGATCCCCTCCACCCCGTGTTCGACGGCCAGCACGGCGTCGACCACCGACTGGATGCCCTTCACGAGGATCGGCCCGTCCCAGACGGTGCGCAGCCACGCCACGTCGTCCCAAGACAGGCCATGGTCGAACTGGGCGTTCATGTACCCGGCCAGGTCCACCGCCCTCTCGCCGGCTCCCGGGGCACCCCCCGTTTCGGTAATCTCGCCGGGCCGAGCGCCGGCCCCATCGTTGGCCAGCCCCTCCACGTTGGCGAACCGGATCGGATCGGATCGGAGGAAACGCCACGTCCAACCCGGACGGCGTATCCCGTCCAGAAAGGTCCCGGGCCCGATCTCCGGTGGCAAGGTCAGGCCCCGCCGGACATCACGCTCCCGTCGACCCAGCATGGCCGTGTCGACTGTCAGGCAGATGGCCTCGAAGCCGGCCGCCGCGGCGCGGTCCAACAGGGCCCGGATGAGGTTGCGGTCGCGCCAGGCGTACACCTGAAACCACAACCGGGCACCCGGTCCGGCCACCGCCGCACACTCGTCAATTGATCGGGTCCCCATGGTCGAGAGGGTGAACGGAATGCCGGCCCGCCCGGCAGCCCGGACCACGGCCAGCTCGCCAGCCGGATCGGCGATGCGGGTGAATCCGGTGGGCGCCAACACCAGCGGGAAGGCCAGCGGGCGCCCCAACAACGTGGTCGAGGTATCCAACTCGTCGAGACCCTGCAGTACCCGCGGCCGAAACGTCATCTCCTGGAAGGCCTGGACGTTGCGGTCCAGCGTCAGCTCGTCCTCGGCCCCGCCGTCGATGTAGTCGAATACACCGGCCGGGAGACGACGGCGGGCCATCTCCCGTAGGTCGTCGACATTGGCGGCACCCCGCAGGCGTCGGGCCGTCCGATCGCCCACCGGGCGACGCAAGCGCACCACGGCTCGCAACGTTCGGATCATGCCCATGGGAGGAACTGTCGAGAGGGGCGTCAGCCGCCCATCTCGTCGGCCTTTCGCTTCTCGTAGATCTCCCGGCACGTTGGACAGACCGAAAAGCGGTCCGGATCACGGCCTGGCACCCAGACCTTTCCGCACAGGGCCACCACCGGCTTACCGGTCACCGCCGACTCGACGATGTCGGACTTGCGGGCGTAGTGCGAGAACCGGTCGTGGTCGCCGTCGTCGAGGATCGGATCGTCTAGGAGGGGATCGACCGGGGTGATCGTCTCGAGATCCGAGAGGACCGCGAACTGCAAGGTGTGCATCGAGGTCGCCGATCAGTCCGCGGCGTGCCGGTCGAGCGAACCGTCGAGGTCGGACAGCTTGTCGATACGCCCAGTGTGGCGACCGCCCTCGAATTCGGCATCCAGCCAGGCCCGGAGGGTTTCGGATGCCACCTCGGGCTCGATCAGGCGTTCGCCGAGGCAAATCACGTTGGCATCATTGTGCTGACGTGTCAGGCGAGCCGACGTGACGTCATGCACGGTCGCGGCCCGAACCCCGGGAACCTTGTTGGCCGCCATGGCAATGCCGATGCCAGACCCACACACGCATAGGCCTAGTTCGGCGTCGCCGCCGACCACCGCCCGGCCCACCGCTGCACCGAAGTCCGGGTAATCGACCCGCTCGGACGAGTGGGCGCCCAGGTCGAGCACCTCGTGGCCGAGATCTCGTAACTCCCCGGCCAACTGCTCCTTGAGCGCGTATCCGGCGTGATCGGAACCGACGGCAATGGTGGCCATGAGTCGAGGCTAGCGGTCGTCTCCGGGGCCGGCCGATCCCGGCTCTACCCGGATTCCGGCCGCCTCCAGATCAGCAACGGTGACCGTGCCCTCCCGGAGGATGACCGCCGGATCGACGGTCAGGTCGACCACCGTGGAGGGCATCCCGGTGCACCGGCCACCGTCCAGCACTAGCAGGTCCCCGCCCAGAGATGCGGCCGCCGATGCGGCATCGGCAGGTGTGGGGTCGCCCGACCGGTTGGCCGATGTGGTGGCGATCGGCCCGACGGACGTCGCGACGGCCTGCACCAGGGCATGGTCGGGACAACGCACCCCCACCGTGGCCTCGTCGGATCCCGGAACTGTCGGGAGCACCATGGTCAACGGGCCCGGCCATGCCACCTCAGCCAGCGCGATCGTACGCTCATCGACAACGGCCAGCGACCGGGCCTGATCCAGGTCGGCGACCAGCACTGCCACCCGTCGATCGGTCGGTCGACCCTTTCGCACGAATAGTTCCGCGACGGCCGAGGAATCATCGGCTAGGGCCGCCACGCCATAGACGGTCTCAGTGGGCAGCACCACCACCCCACCCGCCCGCAGACACGCCACCGCGGCGTCCACCGCCCCGGCCGGATCCGTCGATACATCCAGTATCACGGCGCGCTCAGCATCACTGCGTGTCCAGCATCACGGTCGGCGGGCCACCAGGGCCCGGTCCCGGTCCGCCAGGTCCCGATAGACGACCACGTCGACAAACCCGCTGGACCGGGCTAGGTCGGCCATTACACCGATCTGGTCGGGCGCCATCTCCAGGACCAGCGAGCCACCGGGAGCCAACCAGCCTGGAGCCCCCTCGATTAGGACTCGTACGTCGGCCGTTCCCTGATCGTCTGCGTACAGGGCGGCATCGGGTTCCCAATCGGCCACCTCCGACGGCAGCCCGTCGTCTCTGGCCACGTAAGGCGGATTGGATGCGATCACGTCGAACCGGCCCCACAGGTCAACAGGCAGGGCGTCGAACCACGAGCCCTCGGCCAGAGTCACCCGCTGGGCCGGACGTCCCAGCCCCACGCAGTTGGCTCGAGCCACGGCCAACGCATCGGACGAGGCATCGGTGCACCACACCCGGGCACCCACCCGTTCGACAGCCACCGATAGGCCAATTGCGCCCGAGCCGGTGCCCAGATCGGCAACCAGCACCGGTTCGGATGACAGGTCACGCCCCACGGCGAACCGGTCCACCTCGTCGAGTACCAGCCCGGCCACCACTTCGGTCTCGGGTCGGGGGATCAGCACCCGCTTGTCCACCATCAAGTCGAGCGTGCGAAACGGCCAACGCCCTAGAACGTATTGCAACGGCTCACCAGCCAGACGACGCTCCACCATGGCGTCGTGGTGGGCCATGCCCCGCACGGTGACCAACGCCTCCATCTCCGCTGGGGACATCGCTCGCGAAACGCCCAGGACACCGAAAGCCTCCTCGACAATCCATCGGGACTCCCGAACAGCCGATCCGGCATCATGGCCCGCCGCGAGCAACCGGCCCTCGGTCTCGGCCAACACCTCACGCCACGAGATGGTTCCCTCGTCAGGCGGCACCAGCCGGCCCGTCCTCGAGGCCGGCGGCCAACTGTCGGGTGCGTTCGTCGGCCAACAGCCCGTCGGTCACATCGTCCAGTTCGCCCGCCAAGATCCGATCCAGCTTGTGGAGGGTCAGGCCGATGCGGTGATCGGTGACCCGGTTCTCCTTGAAGTTGTACGTCCGGACCTTCTCGGACCGACCGCCACTGCCGATCTGACCCCGCCGGGCTTCGGACGCCTCCGACATCTGGCGCTCCTGCTCGATCTGGAGGAGCCGGGACCGAAGCACCCGCAAGGCCTTGGTCTTGTTCTGGAGCTGGCTCTTCTCATCCTGCATCGACACGACCAGCCCCGTCGGCTTGTGGGTTAGCCGGACCGCCGAGTCGGTGGTGTTGACCGACTGGCCGCCCGGGCCCGACGCCCGATACACGTCGACCTGCAGGTCGTTCTCGTCGAGCTCCACCTCTACCTCGTCGGCCTCCGGAAGCACGCTGACCGTGGCCGACGATGTGTGGATCCGCCCCTGGGATTCGGTCACCGGCACCCGCTGGACCCGGTGCACCCCGCCCTCGTACTTGAGACGGGTCCAGGCATCGTCACCCTTGACCAGGACCATCACCTCGCTGAAGCCGCCCATGTCGGACTCTCGAGCCTCCAATAGCTCGATCTTCCAGCCGTGGATGGTGGCGAAGGCCAAATACATCTCGTGGAGGTCGCGGGCGAACAGGTTGGCCTCCTCACCACCCTCAGCACCCCGAATCTCCAAGATGACCGGACGGCCGTCATTGGGATCCCGAGGTAGCAGGAGGGTCCGAAGCTCGCCCTCCAAGCGGTCGATCTCGCGTTCAAGCTCGGCAATCTCGACCCTGAGTTGGTCGCGGTCGTCTCCATCGGCCATGTCGGCCAGCTCGCGAGCCGTCTCGAGGTCGCCGTGGGCGATCGCCAACGGACGGCCCACGGCCAGCACCTCGTCGAGTTCCTTGAAACGCCGACCAGCAGCCTGCAGGCGGTCCGAGTCACTGATCACCTCAGGGTCGGCGAGTCGCGACTCCACCTCGGAGTACTCGGCTTCGAGGGCCTCGACCTGATCCAGCATCAGGTCAAGGCTAGCGAGGGGCCCCGAGCGGACCCCGGAGGCCGGCCTGTTGGTCAGGCATCCCAACTACAGGCCACACCTACCACCGTGGTCGGGACCCGGAGGCGGGCCATCACCCGCTTGACCGGGGTCATCACATCACGGGTTGGAAGGGCCACCACGACCCGATCGGGCACCTCGCGGAGCACCAGTTCGGCGGCCGCCGAAACAAGGTGGGGGTCGACCCCCACCGAACAGATAACCAGGACCCGGCCTCGGTCGGCGTCGCTACCCACCGCCGGGGCGGGTGCGGGGTCACGGAGGTTCAGACGCTCAATGGCCGGATCCACCGGCACCAAGTTGACGAGGTCTAGTAGTTCGGGGTGGGCACACAAGTCTCTCCGCATCCACCGTTCCCGAGCCAGGGTGGCCAATGGATGGGCACCGGCACCAGGTCGGCGCTGGGCTCGCACCAGGTCGGCCGCCGCGGCGAGGGCTTCGGCATCGGAACGTCCGGCACGCATCAGCACGCCGGCCTCCCGGTCAAACCGGCCCACGCCCACCTCGATCATCGGACGAGCATCGGAAAGGCCATCTGAACGGCCCCCCTCAAGCTCACCGGCCATCGGGTCGATCCCGTCAACCGCTCGCACGACCTCTAGGCCCAGCACCTCGCCACGCCACGTGCCGTGTTCCAGGATCGGCTCCACCCCGACGCCGCGGCAGAGATCGTCGAACTCGACCGCGAAGCCTTCGGGCGACCTGTCCGTTGTTGGATTGGGTTCATCAGCCGGCGCCACCGTGACCAGCAACCGGCCGTCGACGTGACGCACCTCTGGTGTCGGTTCCAGTGCGGCCACCCAACGGGCCGCCAGGGCGGCCTCGAAGGCATCGTCGAAACAGACGGTGAGCGGCGTGGCATCGCCATGGCGGCCGGCCCGTAGCAGCCCCACACCGAGCGCAGAGCCGGGCTCGTCCTCAGACGCAAGGGTCCAGAGCCGTGTGCCGTCGAAGAGGTGGTCGCCGTCAGGTTCCGGGACCGACGCCCCATCGGTCGCTTCAGCGACCAGGGCGCGCAACTTGGCCCCACGAAGGGCGGTGCGACGCTCGGGATCGAGGGCCACGGGTATCCGGTCAGGAGTGGGCCCGGTCCACTTCAGCCTGCTCGGCCGAAGCGAACCGTATGGGGCTCAGCCCTTGCGGCGCTGGCCGTACCGGCGCTCGAAGCGCTCGACGCGGCCGGCGGTGTCCACGATCTTCATCGTGCCGGTGAAGAACGGGTGGCTGGCCGACGAGATCTCAACCTTGACCAGCGGGTACTCCACGCCGTCGTCCAGGGTGATCACGTCGTCGGTCTCAACCGTCGAACGGATCACGAAGTTGGTGCCCTCGGAAAGGTCCTGAAAGACCACGGGGCGATAGTTCGGGTGGATGTCCTGCTTCATAACTCGTCCAGTCTGCGGTGCGGTCGGGGGTTCGGCAACCCGCGTGACGGGTCGCCTTTGGGTATCAGGTTCGGGTGTCGGATCCGGATACCCGTTCAGTCGCCCATGCTCGGTCCCTTGGCGATCTCGACCAGGAACTCTTCGTTGTTGTTGAAGGTCTTGAGTCGGTCGATGAGAAGTTCTAGACCGGCCGCCGCACCGCTGCCGTCGTTGGCCAGGCCGTTGAGCACCCGCCGCAGCTTCCACACCTGGTTCAGCTGCTGGCGTTCGAACAGGAGTTCTTCGTGCCGGGTCGACGAGGCGTCCACGTCAATGGCCGGATAGATCCGGCGTTCGGCAATCCGACGATCCAGACGGAGCTCCATATTGCCGGTGCCCTTGAACTCCTCGAAGATCACCTCGTCCATCTTGGAGCCCGTGTCGACCAGCGCCGTGGCCAGGACGGTCAGCGAACCGCCCTCCTCTAGGTTCCGAGCCGCACCGAAGAACCGCTTGGGCGGATAGAGCGCACCGCTGTCCACGCCACCGGACATGATCCGACCGGTAGCCGGGGCAGCCAGGTTGTAGGCCCTGGACAGTCGGGTGATCCCGTCCAAGACGATCACCACGTCGTCGCCGTACTCCACCATGCGCTTGGCCCGCTCGATGGTGACCTCGGCCAACTGGGTGTGCTCATCGCTGGGACGATCGAACGTGGATCCAACCACCTCGCCGCGCTGCAACCAGCGCTTCATATCGGTGACCTCCTCGGGACGCTCGTCGACCAGCAGGACGATGAGCTTCACCTCGGGATGGTTGGTCTCTATGGACCGCACGATCGACTTCATGATCGTGGTCTTTCCCGCCTTGGGGGGAGACACGATCATGCCGCGCTGGCCCTTGCCGATCGGCGAGAGCAGGTCGATGATGCGGGCCGTCATGTTGGTCGGATCGCCGTCGACCTCCATGCGGAGCTTCTCGTCGGGGAACAGCGGGGTGAGATCCTCGAACTTGGGTCGGCTCTTGGCCAACTCGGGATCTCGTCCGTTGACTTTGTCGATACGCAACAGAGCCGGGTTCTTCTCGCTGCGGTTGGCCGGTCGGGATGCACCGACCAGGTGGTCTCCCCGGCGCAGGCTGAACTGGCGGACCTGCTTGACCGAGATGTAGGCGTCTTTCTTGGACGGCTTGTAGCCGCCGGTCCGGAGGAAGCCGTAGCCCTCGTCACGGAGGTCAATGTGACCCTCGACCTCGACGGGCTCACCGTCCCAGACCTCTTCGGGGCCACTCGACTGGTCACGCTCGCGACCCCGGCGGCGGCGGCGGCGGTTACCCGGGTCGGCGGTGTCCCCTTGTCCGTCGCGGTTGTGACCACCCTGACGGTCACGATTCTGGCCACCCTGACGGTCGCGGTTATGACCACCCTGACGGTCACGATTCTGGCCACCCTGACCACGACCACCGTCACGATCCGACTTCTGGTCGCCAGAGCGGTCAGTGTCGGCTTCCGTGCTGGTTTCTGCGTTGGCTTCTGCGCTGGCATCCGAGTCGGCGGACTGATCACCATCGGTGCCAACTGCCTCCTCGGCCTCGGCAGCCACCTCCCACTCGGCCAGCGGCTCCTCCGCAGACTCCTCAGCAGGTGCCACAGGCTCGGTGGCAACGGTAGGAGGCCGTCCACCGTTGGAGGACGAACCGTTGCCTCCGCCGGACAGATCCAGGATCAGGTCGACGATCTCAGCCTTGCGGGCACGCGAACCGGGCTTGCCGCCCAGCGCAGTGGCGATCGTCGTCAGTTCGTCGCGGTCCTTGCTTTCCAGCGTTCCGCGTTCCAGTTGGGTGGAGTCCATGCTCACAACACCTGTTTCTCGAGGGCCGATGGCCCTTCGGTTTTTCGAGGGCCAGAAGCCCTGCGGGTCTTCCAAGGACCAGAGGCCCATCGGATGGATGCGAACCGGGTTCGGTTCCCATCGGAATCCACCGTCCACCACCGAAGATCGGGATGGAGGGTGTGTCGTGGACGGCATCTCCGGAACCTGTCCATCCCCCACGATTGGGGCCACGAAGTGGAGTCCATGAGGAGGAAACGAGGTTTCCGGAGAACACGTCGCCCGCCCGACGACCGTCCCACTCTACCGAATCGCCGCGAACGACAGCAACATGCCCCTGGTCGGAATCCCCGGATCCGTTACAGGGCAAGGAAATCAGCCGGCTAGGAGCCTTCCCATCAGGGTATGTCCGGGAACCGGAGACCGGTCGGCCACCCCGACCTCGGTGAACGTGCCACCCGGTCCGTCGACAGTCGAATCCACCAGCAGGTACGGCACGGGATCCGGGGTGTGGGTCCGGGTGGTCAACGGTGTGGCGTGGTCCGGGAGCATCAGCAGGCGCCACGGGCCCATGGCTTCCAACGCCGGAACCAGGTCGGCCAGGATCCGCCGGTCCCAGTGTTCGAGGGCTTCCACCTTGGCAGCCACGTCGCCAGCGTGACCGGCCTCGTCGGTGGCCTCCACGTGGATCACGAACAGGTCGAGACCTGCTTCCAACTCGGCGAGGGCGATGTCCCTCTTGCCCTCGTAGTCGGTGTCGTACCACCCGGTGGCGCCGGGGATGTCGCAGATCTTCATGCCGGAGAGCACGCCGATGCCACGTACCAGGTCGACCGCGGTGACCAGCCCGGCCTCGACGCCGTGGGTCTCGCGGAACGAGGGCACCTGCGGCTGGAAGCCCTGGCCCCAGAGCCATGTCTGGTCGGCCTCCATGTCGAAATGCTCCATCACCTCCCGGGAGGCCTCCATGACCTCGATGAGCCGTCCGGCCGCCGGGCCCTTGGGCAACACGATGGGATCACCGGAGAGATCGTGCGGGGGCGTGCAGTCGGCATCTATCCACTCCTTGGGAGCGATCATGGCGTTGCGGAACCCCACACCAGCCAGGAACTCGACCCCTTCGTAGCGCGGTGCGACCTCGTCCTGCAGGGCGGCCACTACTGCGGCACCCTCCGCGCTGGACGGGTTGGCGCCTGCGTAGTCGACCATCACGCCGTCGCGGACCACCACCAGATTGCACCGGAAGGCCGTCTGGTCGGGGCGCAGCGTACGGCCCATGGCTGCCACCTCGATGGGGGCCCGACCGGTGTGGAACTGGGCCGGATCGAATCCCATGATCGACATGTTGCCGACGTCGCTCCCCGGTGGCATCCCCTCGGGAATCACTGCGGCACGACCCACGACGGCCCGGGCAGCCAGAGTGTCCAGCATCGGCATGTGAGCGACCTCAAGCGGAGTACGCCCGTCGAGTTCGGGCACCGGCAGGTCGGCGCAACCGTCGGGAACACAGATGACGTACTTCATGACGGATACTTCACGCTGCTCTCCATGGAGGGATCATTCCAGACCATCGGTTCAGACTGGTCACCGCTTATGCGACCGCACGAAGTCCTCGATGACCGCCAGGTCGGCGGGCAGGGCCGTCAGGCGTTCGGGCCGATCGTGGAGGTCGGCCAGATGACCTGGTAAACCCGGCCGGAAGCCGGTGGCCGCCTCAACCGCATCGGGGAACTTGGCTGGGTGAGCCGTGGCCAGGGCCACCATGGGGATCGACGGATCACGGCGGCAGGCCCGGGCGGCCAGCACACCGACCGCCGTGTGCGGGTCGAGCACCAGTCCAGAGCGATCAGCCTCATCGGCAATGCAGGCCCGAACAGCGTCGTCATTGAAGCGGGCGCCGGCCCAACCGCTGGCTAGGGAGGCGTGCTGATCCGGATCCAGCCGAAAGGTACCGGTGGCCCGGAAGTCGTCCAGTTGGGCACCCACCGCGGCACCATCACGGCCGTTGATCTCGAACAACAGACGCTCGAGGTTGGACGACACCTGTATATCCATGCTGGGCGACGTGGTGGGCACCACCTCGGTGATGCCCATCGTCCCCTCGGTGAAGAACCGGGTCAGGACGTCGTTGGTATTGCTGCCAACCACCAGTTGGGGCACAGTCAAACCGGACAGACGGGCCACGTGCCCGGCGAAGACGTTGCCGAAATTCCCGGTAGGCACCGAGAAGGCCACCGGAGCTCGGCGTCCTCCGAGGCGCTCGGCGGCCACCACGTAGTAGACGACCTGAGCCATAACCCGGGCCCAGTTGATGGAGTTGACCGCCGAGAGGCGAACCTCGTCGCGGAAGGCCACGTCGGCGAACATGGCCTTGACCAGGTCCTGGCAATCGTCGAACGTGCCGTCCACGGCCACGTTGTGCACGTTGGCCGACTGCACGGTTGTCATCTGTCGGCGTTGGACGTCCGAGATCCGACCCGCCGGGTGGAGAATCACGATGTCGACTGCGTCGCGGTCCCGGCAGGCCTCGATGGCCGCCGAACCGGTGTCGCCCGAGGTAGCGCCCACGATGGTCACCCGTTCGCCGCGTCGGGAGAGTTCATGATCGAACAAGCGACCTACCAGCTGCAGGGCCACGTCCTTGAAGGCCAGCGTCGGCCCGTGGAACAACTCCAACAGGTGGATGCCGTCGGACAACTCGACCAGCGGCGTCACGTCCGGGACGTTGAAAGCCGCGTAGGCCTCGCTCACCATGGCGGCGAAGTCGTCCTCGTGGATAGATCCGGCAACGAACGGTGCCATCACCTCTACCGCCGTCTCGACGTAGTCGCCCTGTCCTCCGTCGGCTAGTAGAGGCCAAGACTCGGGCACGTACAGCCCACCGTCGTCGGCCAGGCCGGCCAGCAGGGTGTCGCCAAAGTCCAGAACGGGGGCCGATCCCCGGGTACTCACGTAACGCATGATGTCGTCCGGTGATCCGTGGGAGACGGCCGGTCAGCCGCCGATGACCCGCAGGACACTGCCTACGGCCCGGACGGCGTCCAACGAACGAAGATCGGTCAACGTGGCTCGTAGATCGCGTTCACGCGCTCCGTGGGTGATGAACACCAGGCGGGCTTCGTCACCCAGGCCTTCCTGTTCCATGGAGCGGATCGACACGCCGTGTTCGCCGAACACGGCGGCCACCGCGGCCAACACGCCGGGACGGTCGTCGACCTCGAGGTTGAGGTAGTAGGCAGACGTGACGTCGTCGATCGGGGCGATGAGCGCGCGTTCGAGCACGCCGATGCCCGGGGCGCTCCCCCGCCGCAAGTTGGCCGCCGCGTCGATCAGGTCACCCAGCACGGCCGACGCGGTGGGCCGACCACCGGCGCCCCGGCCGTAGAGCATGAGGTCACCGGCTGCCCCGCCCTCGATGAACACGGCGTTGAAGCTGCCGTTCACCGAGGCCAGCGGATGGTCCAGCGGAACCAGCGTGGGATGCACCCGCACGCCCACCTGTGGTTGGCCGTCGTCGGCCATTGTCTGCTCGGCCACGGCCAACAGCTTGATGCAGTGCTTCAGATTGGCGGCAAACTCGATGTCGGCCACCGAGATGTCCGAGATGCCCTCGTGGTAGACGTCGCCGGCCACCACCCGGGCCCCGAAGGCAACGGTGGCCATGATGGCCGCCTTGGCCCCGGCGTCGTAGCCCTCGACATCGGCCGTCGGGTCACGCTCGGCGTACCCCAGGCTCTGGGCCTCAGCTAACGCGTCGGCGTAGCTGGCTCCGTCGTCGGTCATCCGCGACAGGATGAAGTTGGTCGTGCCGTTCACGATGCCCATGACCCGTTCGATGGGCTCACCGGCCAACGACTCGCGCAGCGGTCGCATGATCGGGATGGCCCCCGCCACCGCCGCCTCGAACAGCAGATCGACGCCGTTGTCGGCCGCCAGGGCGTACAACTCGGCGCCGTGATTAGCCAGGAGTTCCTTGTTGGCGGTCACCACCGGTTTGCCCGCGGACAGGGCGGCCATCACCAGTTCCCGGGCCGGCTCGATGCCACCCATGACCTCGACGACCACGTCGACCTCGGGATCGGCGACCACCGACGCTGCATCGGTGGTGAAGGCTCCGTCGTCAACCGGCACGTCCCGGTCGATGGCCGTGTTGCGGACAGCAATCCGCGTCACCTCGAGATCGAGGCTATGACGGCGAGCCACCTCGGCACGCCGGTCGGCCACCAGTGAAGCGAGGGCTGCGCCCACGTGGCCGCAGCCGAGCAGGCCAATGCGGACGTGGTCCCGGGATCCCAAAGAAACATCGTTCATGGCCACGACGGTACCGGGCACAACGGGCCCGTCAGGACCCGGATTCGACGGCTTCATCCCCAAGCCCCGGGGCCGGGGCATCACGGGCCACCAGATCGTCGAACGTCTCGCGCCGGACGACCTCACGGGCCTCGCCGCCGGCAACGAACACCACGGCGGGACGCAGGACGTGGTTGTAGTTGGAGCCCATGGAGTGGCCGTAGGCGCCGGTGACCGGCGTGGCCAGCACGTCGCCCACCATCAGATCCTCGGGCACCCAGCCCTCGCGCACCAGAAGGTCACCCGACTCGCAGTGCTTGCCCACCACTCGAACGGCTCGGGGACGCTCGGCGGCGGCGGCGCGGGGCAGCATGGTCTCGTAGCCCGAGCCGTAGAGGACCGGGCGGGGGTTGTCACTCATTCCGCCGTCAACGGCAACATATGTGCGGATGCCGGGAAGGTCCTTGACGGTGCCCACCCGGTAGAGGGTGACCGCCGCAGCGGCCACGATGGCCCGCCCCGGTTCGGCCGAAACGTGGGCTGTCACGCCTGCCGCGTCGCACACGGCACGGATGCCGGCGGCCCATTCGGTCAGCGTGGGTGCCGACTCCCCTTCCACGTAGGGGACACCGAGGCCGCCACCCACCGAGAGCTCCGGCAGGCCGAACGGCGCGGCGAAGTCGGTCAGCACCTCGACGGCCCGGGCGAAAGCCCCGACCTCGAAGACCTGGCTGCCGATGTGGGCGTGCAGTCCGACCAGTTCTACCGATTCGGCCGTGACGGCCCGCTCCACGGCCGCCAGGGCCAGGCCGCTGGACACGGTGAAGCCGAACTTGGAATCGTCCTGACCGGTGGTCACAAACTCGTGGGTGTGGGCCTCCACGCCGGGTGTGACGCGTAGCAGTACCCGGGGTCGGGCGCCGGTGGCGACCGCAAGGGCATCGAGGCGGTCCAGTTCGTCGAACGAGTCGACGACGATGCGACCCACCCCCTCCTCGACCGCCATGGCCAGCTCACGGTCACTCTTGTTGTTGCCATGCATTACGAGACGTTCGCCGGGCACCCCTGCGTGGCGGGCGACGAAGAGTTCGCCACCTGTGGCCACGTCGAGGTGCATGCCCTCCTCGTAGGCCAAGCGGGCCATGGCCCCACAAAGGAAAGCCTTGGCGGCGTAGGCCACACCATCGCCGAATGCGACCACGGCCTCGCGACAGCGGGCCCGCAAGTGGTCCTCGTCGTAGACGAACAGAGGCGTGCCGAACTGGTCGGCCAGGTCCACGAGGTCGCAGCCGCCGATGGACAGCCTCCCGTCATCGGCAACGTCCGCCGTGTCGGGCAGGAGGTGGGCGGAGATGGGACCGGCCATGATCAGACCCGTTCCCCTACGCGTTGCTCGTCGCGCCACATCTCGGTGGGGGCACCCACGCCCAGCAGGTCTAGCGCCACAGCCAGGCCGATCCGAGCGCCCTCGGCCAGCCACAGACGGGCCACGGTAAGCGTCAGATCGATGCCATCACCAAGCACCCGACAGTCGTGGTAGAAGCCGTGGAATGATGACGACAGGTCTCGCACCCAGGTAGTGACCTGGTGGGGCGCCCGCTCACGACGGGCCCGTGCCACCACGTCGGGAAGCTCATGGAGGGAGCGGAGCACCTCGAGTTCGCGGGGGTGGACCAGCAGCGTCAGGTCGGCTTCGTCCAGTGACCCGCGGTCGATTCCCGCGCCGGTGGCCCGCTGCATGATCTGGTGGATCCGGGCGTGCGCGTACTGCACGTAGAAGACCGGATTTTCATTGACCTGGCGGGACACCAGGTCCATGTCGAAGGTCTGGCTCGAGTCGACCGACAACAGGAGGTAGGTGAAGCGAGCCGCGTCAGCTCCCACCTCCTCGACCACCTCGGCCAACTCGACCATCTCACCGGTGCGCTTGGACAGGCGGACCTCTCGACCGTCGCGCTGCAGGTTGACAAGCTGCGTGATGGCGATCTCCAACTCGGCGGGATCATGACCGAGGAGCGCCATGGCCGCATGCATTCGTGCCACGTAACCGTGGTGGTCCGCACCAAACACGTTTACCAGGCGGTCGGCTCGACCGAACTTGTCCCGGTGGTATGCCACGTCCGGCATCAGGTAGGTGGGCTCACCATCACTCTTGATGAGTACCCGATCCTTGTCATCTCCATGCTCGGTGCTGCGCAGCCACACCGCTCCGCCATCTTCAAACACCGCGCCAGCGGCCCGCAGGTCCGAGAGGGTGGCGTCGATGGCCCCCGAGGCGATCATCGAGCGTTCGCTGAACCACGAATCGAAGTGAATAGACAGGGATTCGAGCACGTCCTGATGGGCGGCCAGCGCCCGGGCGTAACCCCACTCCATCGGGTCCGCAGCATCGCCGGATTCGGCGTGCATCTCGGCCGCCCAGTCGATGATGTACTGCCCGTGGTAACCATCCTCGGGCACGTCATGACCAGCCGCACGGGCCGCCAACGATGCGGCGAAGTTCTGCATCTGCAGCCCACGGTCGTTGATGTAGAACTCGCGCACCACCTCGTACCCGCACCGTTCGTAGAGGCGGGCCACCGAATCCCCGTAGCAGGCGCCCCGGCCATGGCCTGCGTGCAGGGGCCCGGTCGGGTTGGCGCTCACGAACTCGACAATCACCCGGGTGCCGTCACCCTCGTCGACCCGGGCCCAACCGTCGGTCCCGGCGGTGACCACATCGGCCAAGACGTCGTGCAGCCACGAATCGGCAAGGTGAAAGTTAACGAAACCCGGACCGGCCACTTCGACGCCCACCACATGGTTCGGCGGCGAGGCCTCCAGGCGTTCCGCCAGTTGGGCACCCAACTCACGGGGGTTGCGGCCAACAGCCTTAGCTGAGGCGAGCGCCACGTTGGTCGACCACTCGCCATGGTCCGGATTGGCCGGACGCTCCAACTGGACGACCCTCGGCACAGGGTCGACGCCCAAGTCGCCCAGCGCGGCGCGTACCGCATCGATGATGGTGTCGCGCACGTCCATGGGGTCTGTCCTGATCAGGATCGGGGCGGCCCCGGTCGGGGCAGTCTTCCGATGTTACCGGGGCCACCGGAGGCGGCCCGGCTCCTATTGTGCGCGTCATGGCCAACACGGCATCGGGCTCCCCGAGCATCGACCATGAGGCACTAATCCACTTCCGGCGGGACCGCCTCCGCTCGCAAATGGTCCAGCGCGGCGTCGACGCCTGCCTGCTGTTCGACCCGGTCAATGTTCGCTACGCCACGGGGGCCCGCAACATGCAGGTGTTCCACCAGAGAAATCCGTCGCGGTACCTGTTCCTCCCTGTCGAAGGCCCGGTGGTGCTGTTCGAGTTCGCCGGAGCCCACCATCTCGCCACCGGCCTGTCGACCATCGATGAGATTCGGCCGGCCACCACGGCTAGTTACGTGGCCGCCGGCCCGGCCATCTCCGCCGTGGAACGCCGGTGGGCCGACGAGGTCGGAACACTGCTGCGCGAGGTGGTGGGAGACGGCACCACCGTCGGCCTCGAACGGATCAACCACGGAGCATCCACCGCGTTGGCCGGCGCAGGCTTCCGAATCGTCGACGCACAAGAACCGGTCGAGCGGGCCCGGGCCATCAAGGGACCCGACGAGCTGACCTGTATCCGCCAGAGCCTCCGGGCCACCGAACGAGCGGTGCACGCCGTGCGCGATGCCATCCGGCCTGGGATCACCGAGAACGAACTGTGGGCCGAACTACACCGGGTGGTCATTGCCGAGGGCGGCGACTACGTCGAGACCCGCCTAATGACCGCCGGAACCAACACCAACCCGTGGTTCCAGGAAGCCGGCGACTCCCCCATCCCGGCGAACGCACTGGTGGCGCTGGACACCGACGTAGTGGGGTGCCACGGCTACTACTCGGACTTCTCTCGTACGTTCCATGTCGGTCCCGATGCCCCGACGGCTGAACAGAAGCGTCTGTACGGCCTGGCCCACGAGCAGGTCCACCACAACATGGGGATCATCGGCCCCGGAGTGTCGTTCCGGGAGTACGCCGAACGGGCATGGGACATCCCTGACGAATTCGCCGCTCAGCGGTACTACCTGTCGTCGCACGGTGTCGGAATGACTGGCGAATATCCCTACCTGTACCACCGCCACGACTTCGCGGCCTCCGGCTACGACGGGATGATCGAGCCCGACATGACTATCTGCGTGGAGTCCTACATCGGTGCCAAGGGGGGTTCCGAGGGGGTCAAGCTCGAGGAACATCTCCTGATCACGGAGACCGGCATCGAACTGCTCAGCGACTTTCCGTTCGAGCCCACGCTGCTCGGCTGACCCGGGTCGTAGTGGACCGAGTCGCCGGGGACCGCCCGACCGCCACCGTCGTCGACGGCCTGGTCAGGTCTCGTCTGGCGTGGCGTGGAGCCGGGCATCGTGCCGAACCACGAAGACGAGGCTGACCACGACCACCGTCATCCCCACCACCTGGACGAGTGACAGTCCCTGGTCCAACGCCAGCCACGCACCGAAGGCCGACAGCGCTGGTATGGCCAGGGTCAACATGCCGGCGAGGCTCAGGCTCACGTGGAGATGCGCCCAGTTCATGAGTAAGTGGCCCGTCCCCGGCACGGCCAGGAGCAGGCACAGCCATGCCCACTGGGAGCCCGATGGCCATCCGGGCAAGATCCGGCCGGCGTCAAACGCCGCCATGGGTAGGAGTACGACGGCGCCGATGGACATGGTGAGGGTCTGCAACGTGAACGTGTCGATCCGGGCTCGGACGTCCTTGGCCAGGACAAAGTACGCCGAGAACAGGACCATGGCTCCCAGTGCCATCAGGTCACCCCGTAGGTGAAGGCCGGCATTACCGCCCCCGCCGAACATGACCACGGCCACCCCGACGATGGCCACCAAGGCCACGCCGGCCAGCCAAGCCCCAATACGCTCACCAAACCGCCGGGAAGCCACAACCATTAGGACAATGGTCTGCAGCGAGCCGATAGTGGTGGCGTTGGCCACCGAGGTGTGGTGCAGGGAGGCGAAGAACACACCCAGTTCCAAGCCGAACACGACCGACACCGGAAAGGCCAGACGAACCTGGGACCACGTGATACGGCGGCCCGCGAGGTGGAGCCCGATCCCGTAGACCAGCGCACCGAGGGCCAGGCGCCAGAAGGCAATGGCCAGGCCCCCCATGTCGACCGGGGCCACGACCAGTTTCCCCCCCCACCACAAAAACCCCGCCCCGAGCGCCGCCCGGCGCCCGGCCGTAGAACGGTCGCCATTCGTGGGAATGCCCTGCATCGCCGCACCCTAGGACGGGCACACGACGGCGTAGTTCCGGCACCCGATTTTCGATACCCGATTACCGGCACCCGTCGGCGTCCACATGGAGAGGCCGGATTGGCTACGGTCGCGCCTAAGGCGGACCGCTGGGGACGCCACTCGACAGGAGGACCCATGAAGATCCGATCTCTGCTCACCATTCTGCTGGCCCTGGTGCTCGTCGCCTCGGCCTGTGGAAGCGACGATGCCGGCACGGCAACCGGCGACGGCACATGGCCCGACAAGATCACCTTCGGGTTCGTCCCGAGTACGGAACAGGAGTCCCTTGCCGACGACATCCAGCCCTTCATGGACGTGCTTACCGAGGCCCTGGGCATCGAGGTCGAGGGCATAGTCACCACCGACTACACCGGCCTGGTCACCGCCATGGGCACCGGCAAGGCCGACCTGGGCGCCTTCGGGCCCTTTGGCTACGTCCTGGCCCAGCAGCAGTTCGGCAACATGGAGGTACTGATTCAGGCCATTCGCTACGGCTCGCCGACCTACCACGGCCAGTGGATGACCAACGATCCCTCAATGTGCGACACCGCACCCGAGTCGGCCACCGCTCTCGAGAACACCGCTGACGGCTTGGCACAGGTCGGTGCACTGGACGCGGTCGCCCTTCAGGTCGGCGTGTACTTCGGGGACTCCGGCAAGGCCCTCGGTGAATCCGTGGATGCCGGCGACGTTTCGCCCGGAACCTCGTGCATGGCTGACCTTTCTAAGGTTGCCGGCAAGCGGGTGGCCTTCACCTCGGAGTCATCGACCTCGGGCTACCTGTTCCCGGCGCTGCAGCTCATCGAAGCGGGCATCGACCCGGTGAACGACATCACCCCGATCTTCACCGGAGGCCACGACGCCGCGGTGGTAGCCGTCTACAACGGCGATGCCGACGTCGGCCTGTCCTACGACGACGCCCGCCGTACCCTCCGCAAGGAAAAAGTGGACGTGGGCGACAAGGTGATGGTGTTCAACATCACCGACGAGGTACCCAACGACGTGGTGGCCGCCAGTTCGCTGCTGCCCGACTCGTTGCAGACGGCCGTATACGACGCCATCAGTTCCTACCTCGCGACCGAGGAAGGTGAGGCCGTGTTCGACGAGGCCTACGGGTGGACGGATATCCGCCGAGCCGTCGACTCCGACTTCGACGTGGTACGCGCTGCCGCCGAAGCCCTGGGCATCACCGAGCCGCTGGGCTGACGCTGACCCGTCGCCCCGAAGCACGAGGGTAAGACCTGACGCGGGGCCCTGACCCGATGATCGAATTCAAGAACGTCTCGGTGACCTACCGGGGCGGGGTCAGGGCACTGCGCCACGTCGACCTGACGATCGACGACGGCGAGTTCGTCGTCGTGGTCGGGCTTTCGGGCGCGGGCAAGAGCACGTTGCTCCGGGCCATGAACGGCCTCGTACCAACCACCGAAGGGTCGATCACCGTCGGCGGCACCGAGGTGGTGGGTGCCCGCAGCGCCGAGTTGCGCGACATTCGGTCGCGCATCGGAATGATCTTCCAGACGTTCAACCTCGTGCACCGCACGTCGGTGGTGAACAACGTCCTGATGGGACGCCTAGCAGAGGTCCCGGCCTGGCGATCCACGCTCGGGCTCTGGCCAGCCGACGACCGGGAGGCCGCCATGGTGGCCCTCGAGCGGGTAGGCATCGTGGAGAAGGCTTATGTCCGGGCCGCTGACCTGTCCGGTGGCCAGCAACAGCGCGTGGGTATCGCCCGGGCGCTCGCCCAGGAGCCGTCGGTGATGCTGGCCGACGAACCGGTGGCCGCCCTGGATCCGGTAACCAGCCGCCAGGTGATGGGCGACCTCCAGCGCATCAACCGGGATCTCGGCATCACCACGCTGATCAACCTCCACTTCCTGGACCTGGCTCGCGAGTACGGGCGGCGCCTGGTCGGCCTTCGGGAGGGCGAGATCGTTTTCGACGGCGACATCGACGACGTGACCGACGAGACCTTCCTCGAGATCTACGGCCGGGCCATCACCGACGACGATCTGAAGGCGTCCGGCGGGTGAGCCCGCCACCGGAAACCGGGCGAGTCGACAACAGGGTCGCCAGTCGCAAAACGACTTCCTCCCGACCCACCCCGCCACGAGTCCGACCACGGACCTGGGTCATGGCCGCCGCGGTGGCGGCCTACACCGTGGCGGCCGGACGCACGGTCGGATTCAACCCGTCCACCTTCTGGCAGGTCTGGTCCAATCCGCTGTGGGAGAAGTTCTGGCCCATCCCTTGGGACTGGGTCCTGGACCGACACAACGTGATCGAACCGCTGATCGAGACGTTCCAGATCGCCATCGTGTCGACAATCCTGGGTTGCGGACTGGCTCTCCCAGTAGCGCTCGCCATGTCGCCACTGACCTCGCCCAACCGAGTGGTGCTCGTGGTAACCCGGTCGATCATGAACGTGGTGCGGGCCGTACCGGACCTGTTCTGGGCCAAGTTGTTGGTCACCGCAGTGGGTATCGGGGCCTTCGCCGGGTCCTGGGCCCTATCGGTGTTCTCACTGGCCGTCATGGTGAAGCTTTTCAGCGAAACCGTCGATGGGGCCGATCCCCGGCCATTGGAGGCCGCCCGGGCCGCTGGCGGTCGCCACATGCCGGTGGTACGAACCGGCGTGCTACCCACCGTGCTTCCGGAGTACGTGGCCTACGGGCTCTACGTGTTCGAACTGAACATCCGAGCCTCCCTGGTCCTCGGGCTGGTTGGGGCCGGCGGTATCGGACGAGTGGTGGAGGCTCAACGGCAGTACTTCAGGTTCGACCGTGTGCTGGGCGTGTTGGTCATCGTGTTCGTGGTGGTGTTCGTGATCGAGCAGGTCAGTGTGGCCATCAGAAAGCGACTGGTCTGAGGTGGCCTCCAACCCGCCTCCCGCCGATGGCGGCTCCCCACCACTGGCGGAGGGTTCCTCGTTGATGGAGGCCTACCCGTCCGACGGCGGTAGGCCGGTGGCACCGCGGCGAGCAGGCCGTCGGTGGGGGCTGGCCGCTCTGGTAGTCGTTGCCGTGGTCTGGTCGATCTCCGGCCTCGAGGTCACCATGGACCGCCTCCTCAGTGCCCCAGGCAACGCGTGGGATGTGTTCCGTCGGATGGCGCCGCCCGCGTTCGGTGAGGCCATCGACCGGGGTGTACCCGGCAAGGTCCTCGAGTCGGTGCACATCGCCTGGATCGGCACGATGATCGGAGCGGTCTTCTCGCTGCCCTTGGCCTTCCTGGCCGCCGGGAACGTCTCCCCCGCGTGGATCCGAACCCCGGTCCGACAGCTCTTTAACGTCATCCGGGCCGTTCCCGAACTGATTCTGGCCGTCATACTCATCCCGATCACAGGCCTTGGCCCGTGGGCCGGGGCCCTAGCCATCGGCATTCACTCCGTAGGGACGCTTGGTAAGTGGGCTACCGAGGCCATCGAGGGCGTGGATCCCGGACCACTGGAGGCCGTGGCCGCTACCGGGGGGCGGTGGGTGTCAGGCATGCGGTGGGGGGTACTCCCCCAGATACTTCCGGTGGTCACGTCGCAGTGGTTATTCCGCTTCGAGATCAATGTCCGGGCTTCCGCGGTGCTGGGCATGATCGGCGCTGGTGGGGTGGGCTCGGAACTGGTGTCCCAACTGGTGTTTCGGAACTTCCCGGCGGTAGGCGCCGTGCTGGCCATGACCATCGTCGTGGTGCTGGCAATCGACACCGCCTCGGCCGCCGTCCGGCGACGGATCATCCGGGGAGCGGTCCCAGGGGCCGACGACGGCGAGGCTGACCGCAACGCTGCGGTGTTGACCGACCTGACCGGGATACGTACCCCTTGACCGCCGCTGGACGGGCCACCATTGGGCTAGACGTTGGCGGCACCAAGGCCGCTGCGGTGCTCGTCGACCCATTGACGGGCACGGTCCTAGATCGAGAACGGGCGTCCAGTGCCGGATCGGCCGAGAATCTCGTGACCACCCTGACCGATCTCGTCGACACCCTCCGGGAGCGCTCGACCGGTCTTCACGTGGAGGTCGGCGCCGTAGGTCTGGGCATCGCCGGCCTGGTGGACCGTGACGGCATGGTCCGGTGGTCGCCCAACCTGCCGTCAGCCGTAGGCCATCCGGTGGCCGCCGATCTGGCAGGCGGTAGCGGGCTCCCGGTGGCCGCCACCAACGACGCTACGGCAGCCACCCTGGCCGAGTCCCGCCTCGGTGCCGGCCGGGACTGCGACGACGTCGCTCTGGTCACCCTCGGCACCGGCATCGGCGCCGGGTTCGTGGTCGATGGACGACTATTGCGGGGTGCCCACGGGTTCGCTGGCGAACCGGGCCATATGGTGGTGGATCCGGGCGGCCCCGAGCATACGACTGGTCAGCGGGGCCCATGGGAGGCCTTAGCGTCAGGCAACGCCCTGGGTCGGATGGCCGCCGAGGCCGGCTTCGACTCGGGGACCGCGGTGGTGGCCGCCATGGCCGCTGAAGACTCCAGAGCGGCCGAGGTGTTTGACCGGTGGTGCCGGGAGGTGGCACAGGGGCTGGCCAACCTGGTGGTCGTGCTGGATAGTCGACGGATCGTGCTGGGCGGTGGTCTCGTCGAGGTCGGCGAGCCGCTGCGGCTCGGTGTGGCGTCGTGGCTGGAACAGTTGACCCCGGGTGCCGACTCGCGACCTCCCGTCGAGGTGGTGCTAGCCGAGCTGGGGTCCGACGCCGGTGCACTGGGTGCCGGCCTACTTGCCGGCGACCTCCTGGCGGGCGACGACTGACAACGGCCCCGATACCCGGTGGACGCTCCCGACTACAGGTGGGCGTCTAGCAGGGCGAGGGTGCGGGTCCAAGCGAGGGCGGCCGCGTCGGCGTCGTAGGTGCCGAACGGGTCCTCCTCGTTGGCGAACGGATGCCCCGTTCCGTCGTAGACGTGGAAGGTCACGTCCCGACCCATGGTCCGGAGATCGTCACCCAGGGCCATCACGTCTTCGATCGGGAAGAAGTCGTCGTGTTCGGCCATGTGGCCCTCGACCACGGCCGTCAACCCGGACCAGTCGGGTGCATCGTCTCCCAGCGGGGCGCCGTAGTACGGGGCGGCACAGGCCACCCGGTCGCCCTCGAGGGCGGCGATCAGCAGGGTGAGCATTCCGCCCATGCAGAAGCCGACCACCCCGACGGCGTCGCCGTTGGTTGCGTCGTGGTCCAGCAGGAAGTCGATAGCCGCCGACATGTCCCGAGCGGCCCGGTCCGGCGGTAGCGAGGTCATCAGCTCCCCGGCCTTGTCCATCTCCGTGTGCTCGGCAAACTCGCCGTGATAGAGGTCGGGGGCGAGAGCCACGAAGCCCTCACCGGCGAGGCGATCACAGACCCCCCGGATCTGGGGCACCAGGCCCCACCATTCCTGGATCACAAGCACCCCGGGCCCCGAGCCCGACGCTGGAACGGCCAGGTAGCCCCCAGCCGTCGGCCCGTTCGCCACGAACTCCACTGGCTCGCCGGCACGCTCCGGGTCCCGGTCACTCTGAGTATCGATCATCGGTCCTACTCCTTCTCGCCCGCCTGCTCGTCCGGTTCCTGATTTTCGGATTCGACCAGCCACGACGGATAGTCATCACTGGGTCGGCTTCGGGGGGGCGGCATTGCCCTCGACTCCGATCTCATGGCCAGGAACGGCTGCTCGAGCCTTGAGACTTCACCAGCCGAGAAGAGGGCCGCCGGCCGTCCTCTGGAGCCACTCGGGTCGGTGGTCCGCCCAAGGTCCCGCACGAAGTCCGGCTCGGACCGCACCTTTCGCTGGAAGTTGCCCTGATCGAACTCGGTCCCCCACACCGCCTCGTACACCCGCCGTAGTTGCCTGATGGTGAACTCGGGAGGACAGAAGCGGCTGGCCTCCGTCGAGTACTCCAACCTCGACCTGGCCCGGTCGACAGCATCCAGGACGATGGTCCGGTGGTCGAAGGCCAGCTTCCGCTCCTCCCGCTCGATCTCGACCACGGGAACGAGAGCGGCCTCAGCCGCATCGCCACCACCGGCCAGGTCCCCGACGTCGGCCTGGATCGTCCAGTAGGCGACGGTCACCACCCGCATCCTCGGATCCCGATCCGGCTCCCCGTAGGTCCGGAGTTGCTCGAGCTTGTCGGGTTTCAGGCCGAGCTTCGTCTCCTCCGCCAACTCCCGACGCGCAGCTTCCCTAGGAGCCTCATCTTCACGGACGAACCCACCGGGTAGCGCCCAGCGATCCTTGAACGGCGGCTCGCCCCGCCGCACCAGAACCACCTGGAGCACGTCGTCGACGATGGTGAACACCACCACATCAACCGTGACCGCGAACGGAGGGTACGCGGAAGGGTCGTAATCGCTCAGTGACGAATCACCTGAGCCATCACCGTCCGAGATATTTATGTCAGAGGTTGACATTATTGTCTATTCTCCTATATAGTGATACTGACACAATATAGAGCATCAACACACACAGCATCAACATGGACTGTCACAGGGGCTCGGTAAACAGGTGTCAGAAACGGGAACCCGGACCGGGGCCCGTCCAGGAACAGGGAAGAGAGACAGGACACACACATGACGACGAATGAAACCTACATCGCACGGCTCCGCAAGTTGATCGCCGAGGCACCCGACGGCCTCGACGTCGGCCCACTGGAGGTCGCCCTGGCATCAGCCGAGGCCGCCCTCGCCAGTTCGGACTCCACCGGTGACCGCACCAAGATCTGGTTCCTACTGGACCGCTCCGGTTCCATGGGCTACCTGACCGACGACGTGATCGGTGGGTTCAACGAGTTCCTGAAGCAGCAGAAGGCCCAGCCGGGGAAGGCCCGGATGTCGGTCGTCCTGTTCGACGGCCAGAATCCCTACGAGGTGGTGGTCGACGGCCGCCGCATCGCCGAGGTTCCGGCGTTGACGCCCGCCATCTACCAGGCCCGAAGCTCCACGCCCCTGTTCGACGCCCTGGGCACCCTCCTGGGAAAAGCCGACCAGAGGATCGCCCAGCGTGCCGAGACCGGCCGGAAGGCAGAGGACCAGCTGGTCCTCATCTTCACCGACGGCCACGAGAACGCCTCGAGACGGTACGACCGGGCCCGGATCTTCGAAATGATCAAGGACCGTCAGGACACCGGCAACTGGACCTTCGTATTCATGGGCGCCAACCAGGACTCCTACGCGGCGGGCGGTGGCGTCGGTTTCGGCGACGGCAACATCCAGGACTTCGCCGCCACCCCGGCCAGCGTGCGCGACTCCTTCTCGGAGTTCACACGTAGCACGGTTGCTTACCGGGGCAAGCCCAGGCGCCAGCGGATGCACGACCGGCACGACTTCTTCGAGGGTCAGAAGCTCGCCGAACAGGCTCTCAGGGAGCAAGACCGGAACTGATCGGGCCTCCCCGAGGGCAGGCCGGTCGGGTCGACGGACCCGGCCGGCGGCCTTCCCTCTCCCATCACATCACTAGCCAAACAACAGACCAGCACAACCGACAAGAGGAGACACCTTGACCATCACCCCGCTCGACTCCGCCCCCATCGGGCCGCCCATCACCCGCGGTGGGATCTCGATCTACCCCGTCTACCTACCCGGCAACGCCCTGCCCCCCATCGGCACCGGACGGGAATCCGGCCTGACCATCGACGAGCTACCCGACGCCCAGGTCCCCCACCTGGTGGTCCACAACCCCACCGACCGACCCATCCTGATCGTCGAGGGCGAGCAGTTCGTGGGCGGACGCCAGAACCGCACCGCCAACGCCAGCGTGCTGGTGCCAGCCGGCGAAACGCGAGAGATCCCCGTCTCGTGCCTCGAGGTAGGACGCTGGGGTGAGCATCGGGCCTTCGAGCACGCCCCGACCTTCACCCCCCGCCGGGTGCGCCGAACCAAGCAGCGCGAGGTGGCCCGGAGCATGGCCGAGGCCGGCGTGCGGTCCGGTGACCAGCAGCAAGTCTGGCAAGCCATCCAGGTCGAAATGAACAGCATGGCTGCGCCGTCGAGCACCGGAGCGGTGGCAGATGCCGACCAGGTCTTCGCACGAGACGGACACCGCCAAGCTGCCGTAGACGAGTTGGTGACCCGTGGACCGCTCACCGGTCAGTGCGGCATCATCGTGGCCCACGGCTGGCGGGCCATAGCTGCCGAGGTGTTCGGCTCTCCTGAACTGCTGGCCGCCCACTGGGCTCCGTTGGTGCGTTCGCACCTTCTGGAGCACCCCACAGCCACCGGTCAACGGTCGGCCACCGGCGCCATGAAGCTGCTTCGGCGCTTCGCCGAAGCCAAGTCAGTGGACTCCCCTGGCCTCGGCCTAGGCACCGAACACCACGTGAACGCCGAGCGGGTCACGGGACAGGCCCTGACCTTGGACGGAGCGTTAGTTCACGCAGGGGTCTTCCGGCGGGGCTGACTCCATCAGGCCCCACCGGTATCGGCCGGTGGGGCCATGGAGCGGTCCGGTAACCTGACCCGTTCCAGCCCCTGTAGCTCAGCGGATAGAGCATCGGCTTCCGGAGCCGTGTGCACAGGTTCGAGTCCTGTCAGGGGCGCCAGACGCCACGAAGAGCCAGACACGGTGACGACCGGATTCACCCCATGCCTGATGCAACACGCGACGAACTCACGGCCACCTTTTCCGAGTTCGCCCGGAGTGCCGACATGATCGCCTTCCCCGTCCACTGGCACCTGGTCAACGAACGTCGGGGCACGGTGGTCGCCCAGTCCGGTAACCGTCTGCGAGACCCCGGCAAAGGCCATATCCACGAACCCTGGAACCTGACTGTGCTTACGTACGGGGGCAACGGCCGCTGAGCAGGCCAGCGGGACATCTACGACGTGACCCATTTCGGCAACGAGGTCATGGCCTGGGTGGCCGCACGCGACGTCTATTCCTGAACCTAACCCCCAAGCCCAGAAGAGACCGTGGGTAGGGTGACCGGCGATGGCCACACCCCGCAAGAAGTGGACCTTCCAGTGGAAGGAGCTCTACGACGAGGTCATCACCTCCGGCCTCTGCACGGGCTGCGCCGGTTGTGTCATCGCCTGCCCGCATGACGTCATCGGCTACGAGCACGCACCGGGGCAGTACAAGCCGTTCCATCTGGAGGACGATCTGGGCCTCGATGACTGCGGCCACGGCCAAAAGGGCTGCACGTCGTGCACCCGGGCATGCCCACGTTTTCGAGACTGGGAAACCGAAGCCGATCAGCACCTCTTCGCCCGAGCCCGCAAGCCCGATGAGATGTCCGGTGTCTACAAGGACGTCCTGCTCACCCGGGCGAGTGACGCCGGCGTCCACCAGATGGGCCAAGACGGCGGCCTGGTGTCAGCCATCCTCATCTGGTGCCTAGACAACGGCATCATCGACGGCGCGCTGACCAGCCACCTCGAACCCGAGGGTCCTGACGGATCCAGCAGTTGGAAGGCCGTCCCCGCGGTGGCCACCGACCGTGCCTCGGTGCTGGCCGGGGCGGGCAGCCGCTACACCTACTCGGCCAACACATTGGCCATGCCCGAAGCTCTGGATCGTGGCCTCTCCTCGCTCGCGCTGGTCGGCATGAGCTGCCAGACATCCATCGGGCCGGTGATGTGGCACCGCAAGGTGGGCAAGGCCGGCAAGCCGATCAAGCTCAATATCGGTCTGCTGTGCTCCAAGTCGTTCGACGACGCCATCTTCGAGGAGCTCTTCTGGGCCAAGTACCGCCTCCGGAAGGAGGACATGGTCAAGATGAACATCAAGGGTGTCTTCCAGATCTGGATGCGGAACGGCGACTACCACGAGATCAACCTCAAGGAGTGCCACGCCTGGACCCGTGAGGGCTGCACCCATTGTCCGGACTTCGCCGCCGAACACGCCGACATCTCCACCGGCGGGATCGGCGAGAACAACGACTGGACGCTGACCATCGTGCGGACCGAACTGGGCCGTCAGGTCATCATGGGGATGCTGGCCGACGGCGTCATCGAGGGACGGCCGGGCGACAGCGACCCCGGGGCCATCGCCCTCATGCACAAGTTGGCGGCCAAGAGCCGAGACCGGTGGCCGGATTGGGCCAATCCAACGGCCCGGGTCGGACTACCCGTCCGGGCAGTCTGAAACGAACCGGCTAAGCCTGAGCGGGGCCCGACGGATCGACGGGCCCGCGGGGGTCGGGTCAGGCGCCGCAGTCGTCGGAGATGTCGACGAACCAGCCGTAGTGCTCAACCAGCATGTCCCGGGTCACGGTGTCCCGCTGGTCGTCGATGAAGGCATCCAACTCACGGAACTTCTCGAAGGACACCTCGGACTGGATGCCGTCCAGCACGCAGCCACAGAACGCCTTGGCCTTGACCGAACCCAGGTCGTCGTTGGCCTCCACGCAGGCGGCCACGCCCTCACGCTCCCCTAGACCGTCGCCGGAAGCGTCGGCCTGATCCTCCCAGGACACCGGCTCACCGGAGGCCACGCACGCCGTGGCCACCAGGACGACGGCCACCAGGGGCAGGAGGCGACGGATTCGAGAGGAGCTCTTCACGGCCCAGAGGCTACCGGCGGTCGCCGGTTGACGACCCCGGTCCACCGGCGCCGGCCAACTCGATCGCCCGGACCAGCACAGCGTCGAACATGGGCTCGGTGAGCCGACCGGTGAACGTGTTCTGTTGGCTCACGTGGTACGAGCACAAGATCGTGCGCCCATCGTCGAGCGGTGCCTCCACCCCGTGCCCGAATGTCGGCCGGGGTCGTAGGCCAAACTCGGACGCCGCGGCCACGTACCCAATCTGACCGAGGACCACCACGACCTTCACCGCCGCCAAGGCGGTCACCTCACGCTCGAAGAACGACCGACACGCCGCCTTCTCGTCGGGAGTGGGCTTGTTGGCCGGCGGCGCGCACTTCACCGGCGCCGTGATGAACACGTCGGTCAACGCCAAACCGTCGTCGATGCCCACCGCTTCGGCCTGATTGGCCAAACCCACCCGATGCAGGGCGGCGAACAGGAAGTCCCCCGACCGGTCACCGGTGAACACTCGGCCGGTCCGGTTGGCACCGTGGGCCGCCGGCGCCAGACCCACGATCAAGATCCGGGCCTCCGGGTCCCCGAACCCGGGCACACCACGACCCCAGTACTCCTGATCCCGGTAGGCGGCACGCTTTTCGGCAGCCACCTGCTCGCGCCACGAGACCAGACGTGGGCAGGCTCGACAGGACACCACCTCATCGTGGACGGCCCGGAGGGTCGACGCGCCTTGGTCGGAAACAGGTCGGGTCACAGGGTCAGAGTAGGTTCGGCGACCGATGCCCCCCACCCTCGTGCTCTACGTTCGACACGGACGCACGCCAACCACCGGCGCCCGCCTTCCCGGCCGCGCCCCCGGTCTGCACCTGTCCGACGAAGGCCATGCCCAGGCCGAGGCCGTGGCGGCCGCCATCGCCGGGCGCGACGGAACCGGACAGCAGGTGGCCGCCGTGTACGCCTCGCCCATGGAACGGACCCGGGAGACCGCGGCACCCATCGCCCGGGCCCTCGGCCTACGGGTCCGCACGGCACCAGGCCTCAACGAGTGCGACTTCGGCCGCTGGACCGGTCGACGCCTCAAAGAACTCATGAAACTCAAGGCGTGGGCCACCGTCCAACGCCAGCCGTCGGCCTTCCGTTTTCCGAGCGGCGAGTCGTTCGCCGAGATGCAGGCCCGTATCACCGGCCAGGTGGCCGACCTGGTGGCCCGCCATCCCGGCGAGACCATCGTCTGCGTCTCGCACGCTGATCCCATCAAGGCGGCCCTCGCCCAAGCCGTGGGCACCCCACTGGACCTCTTCCAGCGGCTGGTCGTTGGACCGTGCTCGGTGAGCGCCGTGCTACACACCAAGGAGCGACCCGTCGTTTTGACCATCAACACCACCGGCGACTTGAAAGGCCTGACGCCATCATGAGCGACTCGGTGAGGAACGTCTCTCGCGCTGCCCCCGGGCTCGATGTAGCCGAGTGCACCGACACCCGGATCCCGACCAGCGCCTTCCAACTGCGCGCCGACGACCCCACCGACTCGTAGGTTCGAACGATGGGACGACCAGAGATCGACTGGGACGACACCGACGGGTTCACCGCCGGCGTCGTCGGGCCCCAGGGGCGTCGGGTGTTCTTCCTGCAGGCCCGACGTTCCGGTCAGGTCGTGTCGCTCAAGGTCGAGAAGCAGCAGATGGCCGGTCTGGCCGAATTTCTCGACGGGCTGATGGGCGACCTCCCTCCGACCGACGAGCGGACCCTCGAAGTGATCGACGCCAACGTCCGCTTCGAGGATCCCGGCGAGGCCGACTGGGTGGTAGGCAGTCTGGGCATCACCTACCAACAGTCCACCGACCGTCTGGTGCTGATCGCCGAAGAGTTGCTGCGCGACGAGGACGAACCCCCCGCTCAGGCCCGGTTCCCCATGCGTCGCGAAATGGTGGCCTGCTTCATCGACCGGGCCCGTGTACTGGTGGCCGCCGGCCGACCCCCGTGCGACTGGTGCGGCGCCCCGCTGGAGCCCTCGGCCGCCGGCTGGTGCCCCTGTGTCAACTAAGTCGCCGGCAGAGAGTTCCGCCACCTCGCCAACCAGCCCGGGAACTCCCGATACTCCGGCAGACCCGGTCGACCCGTTCCGTCGGCGAGGCCCGCTCGACGACCAGGTGGCCGTCGAGGTGCTGAGCAACGGCGGCATCGAGATCCTGGGGCGGATGCCGTGGACGTCCAACGCCACCTTTCTGGTCGACGTGACCCATCCGGCGACCGGTACGGACCCGTTCCTGCAGGGTGTCTACAAGCCGGGGCGGGGCGAACAGCCACTCCACGACTTCCCCCCAGGGCTCTACCGGCGGGAGGCCGCAGCGTGGGAACTGACCGCCCAGTTGGGCTGGGGGCTCATCCCGCCCACCGTGGTTCGTGAAGGACCACATGGTGAAGGCTCAGTCCAGTTGTACGTGCCGTGCGACTACGAACAGCACTACTTCACCGTGCGCGATGACCCTGCCCATGCCGACGCCCTCATGCGCCTCGCAGCCTGGGATCTGGTGGCCAACAACACCGACCGTAAAGGCGGCCACGTACTGGCTGGCGACGACGGGAAGTTGTGGGCCATCGACAACGCCCTGTGCTTCCACCACCAGTTCAAGGTCCGGACGGTGATCTGGGACTTCGCCGGACACGCACTGGCCGACGACCTGGTGGCCGACCTTCGACGCCTTACAGAGGACGGGCTCTCGACCGCACTGGCCGACCTCCTAGACCCGCTCGAACGTGACGCCGTGCTGACCCGGGCCGACGCTGTTGCCGCTGGTGGCGAGCTTCCCTCGGATCCAAGCGGACGCCGGGTTCCCTGGCCACTGGTCTGACCGATCGCCAGTTACCCAGCGATATGACCGACCTCGATCGACTGCTCCTCGAGGGCGACCTCGATGGCCTGCTCCGACTCGTCGACGATGCCTGCGACGACGGTGACTGGGACACCCTCGAACAGATCGCCACCCGATCCCGCCCTGCCGTGGAACGAGGCCATCAACTGTGGCCGGCCGCCGACCATGCCGAACACCGGCTAGCGCTACAGGCCCCGGGGCCGTTCGCAGCAGCGGCCGTGGTCCGAGACGCCACCACCTTCGGAGTGGCGCCGCTCGCCGAAGTAGCCGCTTCGTCACATACTTGGGCCGACCTGGAACCCCATCTGGCCAACGCCGGGACACGCCGCGCCGTGGTGGCCCACGAGCGGGTGGCCCGCGGCGAGGACCTCCGTGGCCTCCAACTCGACGACGACCCGGTGGGGCTTCCGCTGCAGCTGGCCTGCTGGGAACCGGCCACCGACGGGCCGACCATTGGCCCCTACGGCGTCGACGACCCGGTGCCGCCTACCGGGCTGCTCGCTTCGGTCGCCCAGGTTCCCAATCCCAAGGTCAACGAATCCATTGCGGGCCCCGAGGCCGACTCGGCCCGCGCCGCCCTCCGGGACCTCGTCTCAACATGGACCGAACAGTCGCGGGGCACAGCGACGGCCGTCGCGGTGTGTGGAACCGGGCCAGAGGCGGCGGCCAGTGCCGGTCGGTCCATCGATGCTGGCCACATCAGCCTCCGAGAACTGGCCTCCGACGAGGCCATCGGGTTGCTGGCCTGGGCCGGCGCCTCAGGCGGTGCCCATGGGCGACGCAGAGGGGCGGCCCGGGGTCGATTCGAAGCTTGGTGGTGCACCGCTGCCCTCGTCGGACTAGACGGACCCCAGGATGATTGGCCACCGCATCCCGACGCCCTCGGCAACGCGTTAGCCGACCTGAGATGGTGGCGTTGGGACAGCGTGCTACGTCCTGCCGGTTGGTTCCTGGGGATCGCCGTCGACGACCCGTTAGATGGACTGGCCTGGGCGCTCGCCGCGAGCGACCGCCCGTCCTGAGATCTGGGCCAGAGCCCAGCGGGTCAACCTCGGGCCTGCAGGGCCTCGATCAGCTTGGGCAGCACCTTGTGCACATCGCCCACGATGCCGAGGTCGGCGACGCCGAAGATCGGCGCCTCCTCGTCCTTGTTGATGGCGATGATGTTCGCTGAGCCCTTCATGCCGACCAGGTGCTGCGTGGCTCCGGAGATTCCACACGCCACGTAGACCGTCGGCTTCACGACCTTGCCGGTCTGACCGACCTGGTACGAATACGGGACCCACCCGGCATCCACCACGGCACGTGATGCACCCGGGGCACCCTTTACCAGCTTGGCCAGAGTCTCGATCATCTCGTACTTCTCGGCCTCGCCCAGCCCACGGCCACCGGAGACCACCACGGCCGCCTCGTCCAGCTTCGGACCCGATGTCTCCTCTACAAAGCGCTCCTTGACGACGGCGGCACCGGTGCCACCGAGTTCGCCGACTGCGAGGTCCGACACCGCGGCGGGCGCGCCGCCGGACTCCTCAGCGACGAACGACTTGGGTCGCACCAGGAATATGGCCAGTCCGGTGTCGGTGAAACCGGTCAGTACGTCGGTGGTGCCGCCGAACACGGGCTCGCTACCCACCAGACGGTCACCGTTGGCGATCAGGTCGACAACGTTGGTCAGCACCGGGCGGTCCACCTTGGCCGACAGGCGGCCGGCCACGTCACGGCCGTCGTAGGAGGTGGTGGCCAGTAGCACGTCGGGGCCGTTCCCGGCCTCCAGCGCACCGGCGATGGCCGAGGCGACACGTGCACCTGGCAGCGCACCGTCGGCATCATCCACGGTGTGGACAGCGGTGGCGCCGTGCGCACCGAGCTGGCCAGCCACTGTCGAACCGTCGCCCGCCAAAACCACCTCGACGGAGTCGGCCAGCGTGCGGGCCTTGGTCAGCAGTTCCAACGTCGATGCGGTGGCTCCAGCCTCCGTGGCCTCACCGAATACCCAGATCTTTGAGATTCCCATGATCGCCTCCTACAGAACTTTGAGGTCATCCAGGAACGCCAGGATGCGTTCGTGGGCGTCACCCTCGTCGACGATGACCTCGCCGGCCTCCCGCGCGGGAGCTTCGGTGATGGTCGTGATCTCCTGGCGGGCCCCAGCCCAGCCCACGGTGGCCGGGTCAATGCCCAGGCCAGCCAAATCGAGCTCGTCGACCGGCTTATTTTTGGCTGCCATGATCCCCTTGAACGAGGGGTAGCGGGGCTCAACGACACCGGCGGTAACCGAAACCACGGCGGGAAGCGGGCACTCAACCTGATCGAAACCGGCCTCGGTCTGACGCTTCACAGTGGCCACACCGTCGGCGACCTCAATCTCCTTGCCAAAGGTGACCGACGGAAGGCCCATCAACTCGGCGATCTGCACGGGCACGGTGCCTGTGTAGCCGTCGCTGGACTCGGTGGCCGTCAGGATCAGGTCGGGCTCACAGCGGGCAATCGCCGCAGCCAGCACCTTGGCCGTCGAGAGCGCATCGGAACCCGCTAGGGCCTCGTCGCTGACCAGCACGGCGCTCTCGGCGCCCATAGCCAGGGCGGTCCGCAGACCGCTTACCTCATTGTTGGGGGCCATGGAGACGAGCCTCACCTCGCCGCCGCCCGCGGCGTCCACCAACTGCAGGCCCATCTCGACGCCATAGGAGTCCGACTCATCCAGGATGAGTTTGACGTCTCGCTTCAGGGTTCTGGTTTCAGGATCCAGCACACCTGGGTCTGCCGGATCGGGGATCTGCTTGACACATACGACGACGATCATGGGCCCGAGTCTGCCTTACGACGAAGGAAACGGGACCAACCGCGGCTGGGGATTTCGCAACGGTCGTCGGTCACCAGCGGACCCACCTCCGAGCGGGTCTCGGAGGCGCCGTAGGGTCATCACCGTGAGCGACAACGAACCATCAGCATCCAGCCCTCCCCAACCGCTCTCCAACCAATGGAGGCATGGTTTCCGCCACGCCTCGACCGTTGACCTGGCAGCCCCTCTCTCGAGCCTCATCGATCTCGTTTTCCTGCCCCTCATGGGCACCAACGCCGCGACGGTCTCGTGATGCGATACCCCATCACCCATCTTCTCGAGACATGCCGCTTCCCGACGAGCGGAGTCGGGTGCCGACCATGAAGTTGCTGCTCATCGTCAACCCGTCGGCGTCGTCGGTCACGGCTCGGACCCGGATCGTCATCCAAAAGGCGCTGTCAGCCGACCACCGACTGGAGGTGGCCGCCACCACCCGTCGAGGCCACGCCACCCGCTTAGCCCAGAGTGCGGCCAACGACGGCATCGACGTCGTCGTCGTGCTGGGCGGTGATGGCACCCTCAACGAAGCAGCCAACGGACTAGTCGGGACCGAGACTGCGTTGGCCGCGCTGCCCGGCGGTTCCACCAACGTGTTCGCCCGAACACTCGGCCTGCCCGACGATCCTGTGGAGGCCACCGGCGCGCTGCTGGACGCCATCGATGCGGCGGCCATCCGTCGGGTGGGTCTTGGTTCGGTGAACGACCGCCACTTCCTGTTCCACGCCGGGATCGGGTTCGACGCCGCAGTGGTCGAACAGGTGGAACGCCGGGGAGGCCTGCTGAAGCGGTTCGCCGGCCATCCCCTCTACATCGCCGCCACCATCGATACTTGGATCCGCCACTACGACCACCGGCGGCCCGCCTTCCGGGTGACCTTTCCCACCGACGTTGACCCAACGACGGGTCAATCAACCGGCGGGACGTCCGATGGGGGGCCGGGGATCCCCGGCGTGTTCGCTGCCTGCCTCAACACCGACCCCTACACGTATCTGGGTACCCGGGGGCTCTCACTGGCACCGGCCGCCACCCTGGACAGCCCCCTCTCGGTGGCCACCTTCCGGAACCTCTCAGCGGTCACGCTGGCCACCACCTTGGCCGCCGCCCTCGGCCTCCAATCGGCCAGGCGCCCCCGGTCGGACGGCAGGGCCGGCCTTGAGGTGCGTGACGGCGTCGAGTTGGCCGAGGTGATCGCGTCGCGTCCCCTTCCTTGGCAGGTAGACGGCGACCACGTCGGCGAAGCCGAGAGATTGGTGGTTCGCCACCACCCGGACGTCATGGACCTGGTAGTCCCGCTGGCCTCGCCCGCCTTTTCCTAGGGCGACCGCATGGCAACGGGCGTGGAACAAGGGGCCCGATCAGCCGTCGACCCAGGTGCCGTCTCGCCGACCGTCGATGACCGCCCGGGCCAACCCGGGGCGGTTGGTCACAATGCCGTCGACCCCCCAGTCGATCAGTTCAGCCATCCGTCCCGGATCGTCGACCGTCCACACCAGCACGGCCAGACCACGATCTTGGGAGGCCGACACCAGATGCTCGTCGACCAGTTCGTCCCACGGATTCACCGACCCGTGCCCGTGGGACGCCGTGCGGTCCAGCATCAGGTCGGTCCCGTGACGCTCGGCCACGATCCACGCGGTGGGCAGTGACGGATCGGTGGCCCGGATCCGGTCCACCGCCGTGATATCGAACGACGACACCAGCAACTGCTTGGGCGACCGATAGGCGACAGCCAGACCGGCCACCGCCTCGCACACCATGGCTGATGCATCATGGTCTGGGTCGCCGGGAAGGTTCTTCACCTCGACGTTGACGCCCATCCCGTCGCAGGCCTCAAAGGCCTCTGCCAGGTTGGGGATGTGGTCCGGTGCATCGGCGGCCCGCACCTCGCGCACTAGGCGGCCGTCGGCTAAATGGGCGTCGTGGTGGACCATCAACACGTCGTCGGCTGAGAGTCGCACGTCGAGTTCGACCCAGTCGGCACCCTGTACCCGGGCCTCGACGAAGGCCTCCACCGTGTTCTCGGTCCGGTCGTATGACGCACCGCGGTGGGCCACCACCAGCGGTCGCCCATCGGGCCGTTCGGGTCTCACGGGCAACGACCCTAGGTCGCCACTTCACCCAGGCGGTCCCATCACCCCGGATCTCGTGAATCCCCCCACGGTCCGACAAGCCGGTTGTTCGGGACCCACACCTCAGCCACCGTGCCGCGGCCCCGCTCGACCGGCACCAGGCGGATACGCCCCCCCAACTCGCCTTCCACGAAGGTCCGCACGATGGTCAGGCCGAGCCCGGTGGCGTCGGCCACATCGAACCCCTCGGGGATTCCCACGCCGTCGTCGACCACCCGCACGACCAAGCCGTCAGCACGACGATCCAATTGGATGCGAACCCAGCCCGGCGCTGAATCTCCATCGGTACCGCCAGCCTCCTGATCGGCCAATTGGGCGGCTGGGAAAGCGTGGTCGACGGCGTTCTGTAACAACTCGGTGAGGACGACGGCCATGGTCGTGGCAACCTGGCCGGGCACCACACCGGCATCACCCTCGACGGTGATCGACACTGGGCGGAGCGGCGAGGACACGCTCTCTTCCACCACCCGGACCAGCGGTCGCACGATCTCGGCGAACCCGACCTCGTCGTCCGCGCTCTGGGCCAGCGTCTCGTGCACCAGCGAGATGGCGCCGATGCGTCGCACCGACTCCCCGAGGGCCTCCCGGGCCTCTTCGCCCTCCAGGCGCCGGGCCTGGAGGCGCAACAGCGACGAGATGGTCTGCAGGTTGTTCTTCACCCGGTGGTGGATCTCGCGAATGGTGGCGTCCTTGGATACCAGCTGGCGGTCGCGACGCCGCAGCTCGGTAACGTCACGCACCAGGACAATGGCCCCGGTCGGCGTACCAGCATCCAGCAGGGGGAAGCAATGGCTGACCACCGCCACCTCGTCGGGCCGTTCCATCTCGTCAATCACTGCAGTGCGACGGGCGAATGCCGACCGCAGCATCGACGAACCCAGCCCGGTGTCGTCGAACCGGGCGCCGGTGACCCCCCGGGTCACTCCCATGCGGTGCAGGGTGGAGACCGCGTTGGGTGAAGCGAACTCGATTCGACCGTCGGCGTCGACGAGTAGCAGACCATCGCCCACCCGGGGCGTCCGATGTCGAAGCCGTTCCTCGTCCTGGTACGGAAACTCCCCTCGCTCGAGCATCCGGGCGAAGCGGTCGAACACCGTCAGGTAGGTGCGTTCCTGCTCGCTGCCCGGTCGGTCCTCAGGTCGTAGCCGTTCGCGAGCAAGCACGGCGATGGTCTCGCCATCGCGGCGTACCGGCACGGCCGTGAGGTGCACCGTTCGCTCCGAACCAACCTCGACCGCGCCGTCCACCGTGCACTCGGCCTCGAATGCTTTGACGATCAGAGGCCTGCGTCGGGGCTCGAATACCTGGCCGACGAGATCGGCCCGATACAGGGTGGTCCCGGTGGTGGGTCGCATGTGTCCCAACAGGACCAACGACCCGTCCGCTCGACGCGAGTCCCGGGCATAGAGGATGAGGTCGGCGAACGACAGGTCGGCTAGGAGGCCCCAGACGCTGACCAGATTCTGAAGATGGGTGATTCGGACCTCGTCGAGGTCCGAATGGGCCCGGGCCAACTCGGGGAGGGTCGCCACCGGCCCGCTGCTCCCCGACCCCTACGTGTCGTCTCTCCGGCTGTTAATCAGCCGAAGCCGACGGGGTTGTGCCCGCCGTCGGCACCGATGTCTACGTAGGCGATCCGCTCGGCAGGTACCCCCACCCGGCGGCCTCGCACGTCGGTCAGCCACAGCACAGCACCGTCGCCGCCCACCGCCGACTCGACGTCGGCCACCAGGGCGTCCACGTCAGTGTCGTCGGCCAGTTCGACGGTGATCTCCTTGGGGGTGTTGGTGACCCCGATGCGTACGTCCACGTTCCGCTCCCGTTCCTTCGTTCCCTGACCGTCAGAGAACCTTGAGTTCTCTGTGCCGACGCTTCGTCGGCTTCATCTCCACGTCCAGCACCCGGGCCAGTTCCGCGAATACCGCGCCCACCTCAGTCGAGGGGTCGATGGCGACCGGTTGCCCTCGATCGGCACCGTCGCGCATGGCCGGCACCAGGGGTACCTGGCCGAGCAGCGGCACGCCGACCCGGTCAGCCAGCACCTGTCCGCCTCCGGCACCGAACAGTTCGTAGCGAGTGCCATCGTCGCCGGTGAACCACGACATGTTCTCGATGACCCCGTGGACCTTCAGGTTGACCTTGTCGGCCATGAAAGCCGCTCGCTGGGCCACTGTCTGGGCAACGGGTTGCGGAGTGGTCACCACGTACATCTCCGCAGTCGGCAGGAAGCCAGCCAACGAGATGGAGATGTCTCCGGTTCCCGGGGGGAGGTCAACCAGCAGGTAGTCGGGCTCATCCCAGTAGACGTCGGTCAGGAACTGCTCAAGCGCCTTGTGGAGCATCGGGCCCCGCCAAATGACCGGCTGGTCCTCCTCGGCAAAGAATCCCATGGAGATACAACGCACCCCGTGACCCTCCGGCGGGATAAGCATGTCGTCGATAACCGTCGGGGGCTGGTTGACGCCCAGCATCCGGGGAATGGAGAACCCCCACACGTCAGCATCCACGACGGCTACGTCACGGCCCCGACCTGCGAGGGCCACAGCCAGATTGGTGGTGACCGAGGACTTGCCCACGCCGCCCTTGCCCGAGGCGATGAGCAGCACCCTGGTCGACGAGTTGGCCTCGGCGAACGGCACGGCCCGTCCCTCGGAATGGCCGTAGGTCGAGTTCGTGCCGGCGGTCGCCGCCGGATCGCCGTGGAGTCGCTCACGCAGCTCAGCCAGTTCGGTCTCGGTCATCACGGTGAACTCGACCTCGGTGGCGCCCACGCCATCCAACGCTGTGACCGCATCACCGACCGACTGCTGAATCTCGGCCTTCATCGGACATCCGGGCACAGTCAGGGCTACCTGGACGGTGACCTGGGCGCCGGAGATACCGATCTCACGAACCATGCCGAGATCGACGATGCTGCGGCGGAGTTCAGGGTCCTGAACGGGCCGGAGGGCATCAACCACCTGGGGTTCGGTGACCGGCACGGGGCTCCTGTTCGAGGATCTGTCGAGGGACCGAACGCTGGTCGAGCGCACGGCCGACAAGTCCAAACGACCGCTGGCGGCCGTCTGGAGTGCCGGGATCGGTAGAATAACCGGGTGGACGGGCCCCCCCTCACGGCTACCGAGTTCTCTTCGGCGGTCACGGCGATCACCGGAGCATTCGGTGACCCGACTCGACGGGACATCTACCTGCACGTCCGTGAACGTGTCGACGAGGACGCGGGCGTCACTGCAACGGATACCGCTGCGGCCTTCAACCTCCATCCCAACGTGGCCCGCCACCACCTAGACAAGCTGGCCGCCGGCGGCTATCTGGAAATCGCCGTGGAACGCCCCGAGGGCGCATCGGCCGGCCGGCCCTCCAAGCACTACCGGGTGGCCGACGCCAGCTCCCCCCTTGAACTCCCGGTCCGTCAGGACGCCGTGCTGGTCAGCCTGCTGGGCCGTGCTCTGGCTCTCCTGCCCAGCGACCAGGCCGAGGAGATGGCCGAGGAGGTGGGCGCCGAGGTCGGTCGGAGCATGGCGGGCTCCCTCGGATCCGACGAGGCCCACCGGTCGTTGCGATCGGCCATGCAGGTGGTGGCCGAGGCCCTCACCGCCCACGGTTTCGCCGCTCGAGCTGAACGGTCGGGTGACAATCGTCTGAGGATCGTCTCCGAACACTGTCCGTTCGGCGGCGTACCGATCGACCATCCCGTGATCTGCGCGGTCGACCGGGGCCTGGTACGCGGAATGCTGGGCGCCCTGTATGGCGAGACGACTGCTGAGACGCGGTCGTCGCTGCCCATGGGTGATGCAGTGTGCGTCACCGACGTCTTAGCCTGACCCGCACCCTTCTTCAGGCCTCCGTGCGCACGCCCGTGACCCACCACTATCTAGATCGCGCGTCTACCTCGCCGGGCCGCCAGGAGGCCGTGGACCCAAAGAGAGCCACCCTGAGCAACGGCATCGGCGATCTCGGTCGCATTCACCACGAAGAGATGGTGGCCCGTCACGCTGCGGAGGAGACCCGAGAGCCCCTGGCCGCCATAGTCGGAGCCTGGAACCGGGAGGTCGTCTTCACCTCGAATGCCACCGGGGCCATGGACGTCGATGCCTACCGGTCGTTACGCCTGTCAGTCGGCTGGTGTTCCACACAGGCCGATTTGGAAGCGGCGACCGCGGCGGTGTCAGGCATCATTCGGGACCTCGGGGCACTCCGTCAGGATCCTCACGACCAGCCACACGACAAGCCATGACCATCCTCCTCATCCGTCACGGTTCGGCCGGCGATCCCTACCGCTGGTCGGGTGACGACGTCGACCGACCGCTGGATGCCGCCGGTACCGACCAGGCCACCCGTCTAGCCGACCATGTAGACGGGCTGCTGGCCGGTCGGCCGCTGACCGAAATCCGCAGCAGCCGGGCCGTCCGGTGCCTTCAGACCGTCGGGCCGACCGCAGGCCGCCACGGCCTACTCCCGGAGACCGACCCTTCCCTGTTCGAGGGCGCTTCGTCCGCCATGACCGAACTGGTCCGGGGACACGCCAGAGCCGAGGACGCCGACCGACGGGTCGTGGTGCTTTGTAGCCACTCCGACGTCATCCCCGACGTGATCCGTGACGTGGTCTCCGACGGCGTCGGACTGAGCGGCGGAAGGGGCTGCGCGTACGCCTCGATCTGGGAACTGACGGTGGCCGACGGCGCCGTCGTGCACGCCCATTACCACGAGTAGCGGACCGGCTTATCTCGGGCCGGCAAAAGGCGCCAGGCCAACGGCTCAGCCGTCGAGCAGGCCCAACGAGATGAGGGAAGCAGTGAGATCGGCCGGGGGATCTTCCAGGGCGGCGAAGGCCCGGACATCTGCAGCCACCTGATCGGCGCGGGCAGGCACCGACATGCCCACTACGGCCCGGTAGGCCAACGCGTACGGGTCGGTCGGCCCGACGACTACCGCCTCGTCGAGACCAGCCAGACCCCGTTCGACCAACTCGGGCACCCGGGTCGAGGCCAGCAACCATCCCCGCTCGGCCAGTAGGGCAGCCCGCTCCGGTTGGCGACCCGCACCCGCCCGCTCGGCGGCATCTAGACCCGAATCCAGGAGCTCAAGGGCGGCCAACAACTCGCCCTCGGAAGCCAACGCACCGGCGATCCGCTGGCGGAGCCGGCTGGCGGCCAGCAGGTCTCCCACTATGGGCGGTGCTTCTAGGTCGTCGAGCACCGTCAGGTCGACCGCGGCCCCGACGTGGTCACCCTCGGCGTGACGGGCCGACGCCCGGAACACCCGCACGTCAGCAAAGGCGCCATCGGAGGCCACGGCATCGTCCAGGTCAACCAGAGCGGCGACCCGGTCGCCGGTTCGCCAGCGAGACCAACCCCGGTAGGCCAGTGCCTCCACGTTGGACGGCTGGATCTCCAGGACCTGGGTGTAGAGCGCATCAGCGTCAGCCGGCGCTGCCACCCCCGCCTCGGCCAGCAGCGTGCGCGTTGACGACCTGATGTCGCCGGTGAGGGCACTGCCGGCCGTACGGTCCCCCGCTGTGCGAGCCACTAGAACGCCGGCCAGCACGGCGACCACCGCCACCCCGACCAGCGCCAGATTTCGATTCGACGTGTTGCCCGAGGTTCCGACACCGTCCGATCCCGCAGCGGAACCCGCCTGAGTTCTGGGCCAACCCGATGTCCAGCGGGCGACGGCCAGGCTCACACCGGTGAGGGCCGCCGCTGCGGCCAGCACGGGCAGCACCCAGACCAAGCCGGTCAGGCCCCGACCGGTCGGCGTGTAGTCGATGTCCTCGCCGAAGCGGTCCACCAGCATGGTCCGGACCTCGGCATCGGTTCGACCCTCATCGACCATCGTGCGGATGGTCGTCCGGATGGTTCGGGCAATGGGCACATCGGACTCACCCAGGGACTGGCCCTGACAGACCGGACAGGCGAAGTCCCCGGCCAGGGCGTGGACCCGATCGGCATTGGTGCGCGGCGCCTGATCGGCTACTTCGGACACCACAAGGCTGCCCACCACCACAACGAGCACCAGCAGCCAGATAGCCCGGCCCCAGCCGGTACGAGCGGGCCGACCGTTCACGATCCGGTCCGATCTCCGGCCACGGCAGCCAGGCCTCGATTCAGAAGGCCTTCCAGGTCCTCGCGGACTACGCCACCGACCACCTTGGCGGCTACGTGACCCGACGGGGTCACGAGGTATGACTCGGGAACCGCAACCACGCCCCAGTCCACGGCGATCCGACCGGTGTCGGCGGGAAGGACCGGCCACCCGCCGCCGTGTTCGGCGAAGAAGCGGGAGATGGCCGACGAGCGGTCGTCGAAGGCCACGCTGACCACCCGGACCTCAGGCACCGCCGGATCGGACCCGTCGTGGACCTCGGCGAAAGCCACCAACTCTGGGTGTTCCTCGATGCATGGGACGCAGGTGGTGGAGAAGAAGTTGACCAGCACCCAGCGGCCCCGTTGATCATCAATGTCCCAGACGGTGCCGTCGAGCGTGATGCCCGCCACCGGTGGTGCCACGGCACCCACCAGGTGGGTGGTCATCCGGTCCCGCACGGCCTCACGGGTAGCGAACACCATGACAAGCACGGCGAGCACCAGGCCCACAACCAACGCGGCGCGACGTACCGGATTCATGTGGACTGCTCACTGCTCTCGTCGGCAAGCAGGCCCCTACGCCGGGCACGACCGGTCGGGCTGCCAGCACCGGGGACGGAGGCCAACGCAGTGCCGATGGCCATCACTGCCCCCCCGATCCACAACCAGGCCACCAGAGGTTGCACGGTCACCCGGACCACCGTGTTGTCGGACCCGTCACCGGACGCGTCGCCGAGCCCCTCATCGGGGTCGGGTACCGCCAGCACCGCCAACTGCACGTCATCGCGGACCGTGGACCGGGTGGCTGGCGTGCCGATGGTCTGCCCGCCGAACGGGAACACGCTGATGGCCGGCTCGAACCGCTCGCCGTCGACCATCACGGCGACCCGGGTCTCGGTCTTCTCCGGCAGTTTCACGGTCGACAGGCCGTCGAAGACCAACTGGTGGCCGGCGAACGTGGCCCGGTCACCCACCGCGTTGAACCGGAACTCGGCCTGGCGGACGAACGACGACGAGCAGGCAAAGGCCACGGCGACCACGGCCACCCCGATGTGGACAACCATCCCGCCGCTGGACCGTCCCACCAGGCCGCGCAGTCCGCGGGCCCGGACGGCCAGTATCAGGTGCCGCATCGCCCCTCCGGCAGCGAAGCCCCCCAGGCCCACGGCCAGAGTCGGGGACCAACCGCGGCCCCCTAGGACCACCGCCAGGACCATGGCCGCCGCGCCGGCCATCGCCGGCCAACGCAGCCGGACCGACAGGACCTCTACGGTTCCCCGGCCCCACGGCAGGGCGGGCGCCACGGCCATGAGGAACAGCAGGGCGAAGCCCACCGGCATGGTCATCCGCTCGAAGTACGGGTTGCCCACGGCGATCCGATCGCCCTGGGCCGCTTCGACCAGCAGCGGGAACACGGTGCCCAGTAACACCACGAAGGCGAAAGCCCCGAACAGCAGGTTGTTGCCCAAGAACGCCCCGGTGCGCGACAACGGCGACTCGATGGACCCCGGCGCCCTGAGGGCGTCACCCCGCCAGGCAATGAGCCCTACCGTGGTGGCCACCACGAGGGCGAAGAAACCCAACAGCAACGGGCCGATGCCCGACTCGGTGAAGGCGTGGACCGACTCCAGCACGCCGGACCGGGTGATGAACGTACCCAGGATGGTGAGGGCGAACGTGGCGCACAGCAGCGACAGGTTCCAAACCCGCAGCATCCCCCTTCGTTCCTGGACCATGACCGAGTGGAGGTAGGCGGTGCCGGTCAACCACGGTAGGAACGAGGCGTTCTCGACCGGATCCCACGCCCAGTAGCCGCCCCAGCCCAGCACCTCATAGGACCACCAGGCACCGAGAATGATCCCCAGGGTTAGGCATCCCCAAGCCGTCAAGGTCCAACGCCGGGCCTCGAGCAGCCACCCCTCGCCCAGCCGGCCGGTGGCCAGGGCGGCCACCGCCAGGGCAAAGGGCACGGTGAATCCGACATAGCCGAGGTACAGCACCGGCGGATGGAAGGCCATCAGTACGTGGTTCTGGAGCAGCGGGTTGGGGCCTGGCCCGTCGTAGCCGGCCCACGGTTCGAACCGGCCAAAGGGCTGGGCAGGGCCGGCCAGCAAAAGGAAGAAGAAGGCGCAGACGGCGAACATCACCAACAGGGTCCAGCCGACCATCGGGTCGTCGAGGCGATCCCGGAACCGGCGGACCACTAGCACCAGGTACCCCACGAGGATCAGGACCCACAAGAGAATCGAACCTTCGAGGGCCGACCACAGAGTGGCCACGTTGAACAGCGCCGGGGTGCGGTGGCTACCGTGCTCGGCCACGAAGGCCACGGTGAAGTCCCGTGTAATCAGCGCCCGTTCCATAACCGCCACCTGGCCGACGGCTGCCACGGCCAGCAGCACTGCCCAGGTCCGTGACCGGCCGACCAGCGACGGCGTGCGGGTGGCCAGTCCGACGGCCACGGTGACTATCCCGGCAACCGAGGCAGCCAGCCCGAGGGCTACAAAGAGCGTTCCGAGGGTGGCGTTCACCCGCTCGCCGAGGCGTTGCCGTCCGGGAGGCCACAAGCCTTGAGCTCGGCACCCTCGCCCCGGTAGTCGTTGTCGTGCTTGACCACCATGTGGTCGGTCCGGAGGTGCCAACCGTCAGCGGCCGGTGCAACGAGACCGGGAGGCACCGGACCACGAACCCACAAGCCCTGCAGGACCACCGGAACCCCAGGTTGGAACAGCTCGGCCGGGTCCCCGAGGTGCACTACGTCGGCCAGGACGTCACCGGCACACAGGGTGAAGACCACTGCCGACTCGCCGTCCACCTCAACCTCGAGGATTCCTGGCTGGGGCGTGCCAACCACCCGGAACCGGTCGCCGTCGAGTTCGGAACGCAGCTCCACGGCCCGGTCCGCCTCGTAGAAGAAGAGCGACGCGTCACCCAGGGTCTGGAAAAGGACGGCCACCACGGCCGCCACTAGCACCACGAGCACCACGACCGCGCCGGGTCGTCGTTGGACCAAGCCTGATTCGGGACGGGTGGGTACCGGTGTCAGGTCGTCGATCAGGTCGCCTTCTGGCCCCATCTTGTCGCCGGGATCAGGCATCGCCGGACCCCTGGTCCTCCAACCAACGCCGGTGGGCGTCGGGCACCTGTGCGCTGAGATCCCGTCCGCGTCGGATGAGGCGTAGCGCGTAGATCGCCAGCGTGCCCAAGGTGATGCCCCAGCCGGCAATCAGGTAGCCCACATGGGTCATGACGATTCCCCGGGAGACGGGTCGCCGACTGCCCTACGGAGCTCATCGTCGGGCGTCTCACCGCGACGCTCGACAATGGCGGCTGCCACCGAGTGGTCCAGGGCCGCCCGCTCCAGCCACCCCACCCGGAACCGATGCAGTAGCAACCAGGCTAAAACCATGCCCAGCACGAGAAAGCCCAGCATCAGGGTGAACAGGGTGAGGTCCTCGATCTTGAGGTCGCCGAGGGTGGACTGCTGATGCAGGGTCCGGTTCTCCCACCATTCAACCGACCGGTTGACCAGCGGGAGGTCCAGTACGGCGACAAGCGCCACCACGGCGGCCCGACGGGAGACCGCCCGGGGGTCTCCGGTGGTGCGTCGCAGGGCTAGGTACCCGGCGAACATCAGGAAGAGGACGAGCGTGGTCATGAGTCTGACGTCGCCCCACTCCCACCAGGTGTTCCACACCGGTCGACCCCAGATGGAGCCGGTGACCAGCACTAATCCGCAGAACACCGTTCCCACCTCGGCCGCCGCGTGGGCCGTGACGTCCCACCACGGAGTGCGCCGAATCAGGACCCCGAGGCTGGCCACCGCACAGAGCCCGTAGGCCAGATAGGTCATGACGGCCAGAGGCACGTGCACGTAGAGCATCCGCACGGCATCGAACTGTCCGAACTCGGCTCCCGTAGAAGGGTGGATCCGGACGTCGGGATCGGTGAGGACGAAGGCCAGCACTCCGAGTACAGCCAGGCCGACGAGGGCGAGCACACCTAGCAGGCGCGAACCGCGCGACCCAGTGGTATCGCTTGCCGTGCCTTCCGGCAGGGGTGCTGGGCTCATGGGTTCTTCGGCCATCGGGGCTCCCGGTCAGTCCTCGACCAATGCGCCGTGAGCTGACGCACCGACCACGGTGAGGACCAGGGCGGCCACAGCCAACAGACCGGTCCATGCCCAGCCGTCGACCGCCGCGACACCGAGGGCATCGTCGAACGCCCGGGTGGCCCCGATCAGCACCGGCGCTAGCACCGGAAGCACGAGGATCGGCAGGAGGGTCTCCCGCGCCCTCAGCCCCGAGGCCAGCGCGCCATAGAGGGTACCGGCGGCCGCCACGGCGACCCCGGCTGCCACACCGGCCACCACCAGCAGGAACCATTCCTCCACGCTCACGCCGTAGAGCACCACGAGTCCGCCGACCAGCAACGCCTCGAGCACCAGCAACTGGACGAATACAGCAGTCGTCCGTCCCAGGTAGCGGGCCACCGGTGAGAGACCTGACATGCGAAGGGAGGTGCCCGTACCGTCGGCAGAATCCAGCGAGGCCGACCGCTGGATGGCCAGCAGGGCACTCAACAGCACGGTCACCCAGAACAGCCCAGGGGCGAAGGTTCGAAGGGTCGAATGGTCTGCATCTAGAGCAAAGCCGAACAGCACCAGAACGAGCACCGCGAACGGCAGAACCTGGTCGACTACGACCCGTGACCGGGCCTCGATACGAAGGTCACGTCCCGCGACTAGTCGGGCGTCGCGCAGAACGGTCCGCAGCGTGCTCATCGGATTCCCCCGTCGTCGGTCGCCGACGCGTCGACCACCGCACCCCCGGCCAGTGTCACCGTCCGTGGGGAGAGGGCCGCCACCCGGTCCAGTTCATGGGACGACACGACCACGGTGCCACCGGCCGCCACCGCATCACCGATCAACGCATCGACGAGATCACGGCCCGCCTGGTCGAGGCCGGCGTGCGGCTCGTCCAACAGCCACAGTTCAGGCCGGCGGACCACCAGGGAGGCCAACGACGTCCGGCGACGCTGGCCGGCCGAGAGCGTGTGGACCGGCTGATCGAGCAGACGGTCGGGTACCTCGAGGCGGGACCGAGCCTCGTCGGTCCGACGATCGGCGTCGGCAGCCGACAGGCCGGCGGCCCGAGCCCAGAAACGTAGGTTCTCCCCCACGGTGAGATCGTCGTACAGCCCGGTCGCGTGGCCTAGGAGCGCCACCCGACGCCGAACCGATCGACGGCCAACCACTTCGGTGAGATCGTGGTCCAGTACCCGCACCTCGCCGGACTCGGGACGTAGCAGACCAGCGCACAGATGCAGCAGGGTCGTCTTACCGGCCCCGTTGGGGCCCCGCAGGAGGACCGTCTCACCGGCGTGGATCGTCAGGTCCACGCCGGACAGGGCGGGAAAGCGCCCCAGCAGCGCGACCGCGGCGCGCAACTCGACCACCGACACCCCGTCACGGTACCGGCCGGTCGTACCCTGACCCCATGTCCGACGCCTTCCGACGCTGTTTCGCTGGTTGGTGGGCGCCAGTGCTCTCGGGCCTGATGCTGCTAGCCGCAGCCTGTGGGGGCGGCGACGACTCCACCCTGACCGGTTCGCGTGGTGGCGGTCCGGCCGACGAAGCGGGCAACGGTCGGACCGCCACCACCTCGATCGTGGAGGTTCGACCCACGCAGCCCGATGCCGGGATCCCCGACTGGGTGGGCGAGGTGGTCAACCTCCACGACTTGGAAGCCGGGACTTGCTTCAACAGTTATTCGTGGGTTCAGGACGACCGAGAGATCGCCATCGATACCCGGGTGCCCTGCCCCGGTCCCCACCAGCACGAGATCTACCTGCGGACCGCCCATCCGGCCCGGCCCGGCGCACCGTGGCCGGGGGACCGGGAGATGGAGGCCTATGCCCGTGCCGAGTGCTACGCGGCCTTCGCTGGATTCGTGGGACTCATCTTCGAACTCTCGGAACTCGAGTTGGGCTACCTGACCCCGTCACGGACTGACTTCGAACACGACCGGGCGGTCTTCCGCAACATCCACTGCTTCGTCCACCGCTCCGACGGGACCGAGTTGGTGGGTACGGCTGCGGGATCCCGCCTCTAGCCAAGATCCACTGGCTGGTCCCCCACCGCGCCTCCCCTCGGCCGGCGGGCCAGCACCAGGGCCAGGCCGGTCCACGACTGGGGGACGGCTCCCAGGCCGGCGCCGGTGTCGGGGTTCCAGTACTCGGCCATGCCCGAGGCCCATGCCCCTGCCACCGTCGTCCGAACCAGCAACTCAGCAGCCCCTGGCGAATGGGGAGCCACGGCCCGCACCATCAGGTAGGCCAGCTGCGGCCAGACCGGTCCCCGCCAGTAGGCGTTGGGATCGAAAACGGGCTCAGCCCGGTGCACGCCGGTCGGACCGGCCGGTCCGCCGTGGGCCAATGGATCCAGGAGCTGAGCTACCACCCGGTCGGTCCGTCGCTCATCGTCCTCGACCAGCAGTGGCAGCAGGGCGTCCAGCGTTCGGACCCGGCCCGCTCCGTTGGCTGTGGAGCCGGCGTCCACCCAGGTGCCTCGGTCGTCGTCCCACTGTTCGGCTAGGGCGTCGACCAGCTCGTCGGCGGCCGCCGCAAGGTCATCGTCGCCGGTCACCGTGACCAACTCCCGGGCGTTGAACGCGATCAGGGCATTGAAGCCCGCGGGCGCCACCGCGAACACCGGGTTGGCTACCGCCTCGCCATCGGAACCGGTCTCAATGGTCGAGGCCAGCCGGTTCTTCACCGACCGCCACCGATCACGGTCAAAACCGCCGGGGCAGTGGTCGTCCCAGCGGGGTGAGTCGTCAGCCCCCGTCTCCCACGGATGACAGGCCCGGACGAGGCCTGAGGGATCACGACGGCGACCCCGCAGCAGGAACCACAAGCCAGCGGTGGCCCGCTCGACCACCTCGCCGTCGACCGGTTCGCCGGCCCGCACCAGTTCGGCCACCGCATGGCCGTACATGGGCGGCTGGGTGATCGACGAGTCGCCCGGTCTCCCCCACAGGTCCTCGTGGAACCCGGGCTGGCGGATGTAATGCATGTGGGGCACGAACCCCGACGGCGTCTGGGCGGCCAACGCCACCGCCAACTCGCGGCGGGCCCGGTCACTGTCACCGAGGGCCAGCCACACCAGGACGTGGAAGCACGAGTCCCACAACCACTGCCACGGGTAGACCGTCGAGTTGGGGGCTGCATACCCTTCCGATACCCAGTGGTCGTCCAACATCGTGCGTACGACGGCCTCCATCGCATCGCTGTCCGGATCCGGGAGACCCATGGCTCGCTGCACCATCGTCTCCTTTCGTTTCGGCCCCACCGACGGCGTTTCGGTAGTAGCTCGGATGTGGGCCGACGCCCTGAGCGGGATCGGCTTCGACGTGGACTGGTTGGCCGGCGAGATCGAACCCGGCTGGGACGATCCTCGACCGGTCCGGATCGTAAACGGCCTCGGCATCGGTAACCCGGAACCCCCGGTCCTCGGCTCCCCCGATGTCAGTTCACTGGTCGACGATGTGGGCGATGCCCTGACTGGCGCCGATCTGGTGGTGGTGGAGAACCTCTGCACCATTCCACTGAATCCGACGGCCGCCCGTGTGATGGCAGGCGTGCTGCGAGGCCGGCCAGCCATCCTCCACCACCACGATCCACCGTGGCAGCGAGAGCGGTTCGCCCACATGACCGACCTCCCCCCTGACGACGCCGCCTGGCGCCATGTCACGATCAACGACCTCACCCGGAGGCAGATGGCCGACCGGGGTTTGACTGCGTGGACCATCCGCAACGGATTCGATCCTGACCCGCCAATCGGTGACCGGGACGGCACTCGCGGTCGCCTCGGCCTCCATCCCGATGACCTCCTGGTGGTGCATCCCGTCCGGGCGATTCCCCGTAAAGCGGTCGATCGGGCGATCGTCCTCACCGAGGCGCTCGGCGGGAGTCGGCCTTCCGGTGGTCGCCCAGCCACCTACTGGCTACCCGGGCCGGCCGAGGACGGCTACGGCCCCGAGTTGGCCCACCTACTGGCCGCTGCCCGGTGCCCGGTGATCCGCCAACCGGCCGCCTCACGGGCAGACCTGTACGCGGCGGCCGACGTGGTGGCCTTCCCCTCGACCTGGGAGGGCTTCGGCAACCCACCGGTGGAAGCCGCCCTGGCCCGCCGACCAGCCACCATCGGGACCTATCCGGTGGCTGACGAGTTGCGGGCCCTCGGCTTCCGCTGGTTCGACGCTGCTGAGCCCGGCCCGCTCGTCGCGTGGCTGACCGCACCGGCTGACCAACAGGTCGAACTACTGGACCACAACCAGCGAGTGGCGGCCACCGAGTTGTCCACGGATCGCATGGCGGCCGAACTGGAAACGCTCATTAACGAGGCAGGCTGGACGCCGTGAACGATCCGATCCTCGTGCGACGGGCCCGGCTGGCCCGAGTGGCCAGTGTCGGTCAGCGATTGGGCTACCTCGCCTACCTAGTGGCCATTGTCGTGTTCGCCGTGGGCCTGACTACCGGCTTCACCGATGCCTTCGCCACCACTCTGGTGGTGCTACTGGTGGCCGGATCCTTCGTGCTGGCCCCGGCCATCGTGCTCCACTACGCCGTGCGCGCCGCTGCCGAAGAGGAACGAGCCGAGGAGCAGGCTGGAGAACAGACCACTCCCAACCCCTAGTCGGCAACCGCTAGTCGGTACCCGAAATCCGGGTCCGCCCGGAGGAGGAATCCCCGTCCGGTTGGTCGCCGGGTACCGACCTGTGCCTACCGTCACACTATGGCGAACGAGACACTGACCGCCGAGGTGCTGGCGAACACGGTCCCCGACGACAAAGTCCGGGATGAGAAGGAGAAAACTCCCCGGACTCGTCCACATTCGACGGCAACCCGTATGCCCGCCGCGGAACGGCGTCGCCAGATCCTCGACGTGGCCATCGAGACGTTCGCCCGATCTGGCTACCACGACACCTCGATGAACGCCATTGCCCGCGAGGCCGGCGTCACCAAGCCCGTCCTGTACCAGCACTTCGCCTCCAAGCACGAGTTGTTCGAGCTCCTGCTGGCCGAGACGGGCGACCATCTGATGCGGGCCATCGAAACCGCATCACACGAGGAGACGCCCCGCGAGCGGGTCGAAGCCGGCTTCCGGGCCTTCTTCCACTTCTTTGAGGATCAACCGTCGGCGTTCACCGTCCTCTACGGCTCGGGCCTGGCCACCGAACCCGAGTTTCGTCGTGTCGTCCGCCGGGTCCGCGACACGTTCGCCGAACACCTAACCGGTCTGGTGGGTAACCGGAACCACGACGAGGCCCTCGCTCTGGCGGCCGGCATCAACGGCCTGTCCGAGGGGATGATTCGCCACTGGATGCACGAGGGGCAAACCCGTCCGGCTGACGAAATGGCCGCCCTGGCCGCCCGTCTGGCGTGGGGCGGCGTCGAGTCGCTGATCTGATCCGTTCCTGAAGATCCAGTGGTCCAGGAATCCGTCGCTCAGGATCCGGCAGCGCAAGACCCCGACAAATTTGCGCGGGACAACGGTTCAGTCCAGAGGAACCGGCGAGATGTCGATCGGTTCGTCCGGTAGGTCACCGGCCACGATCGGGCTGAGGTGTTCTCGCAACAGGGCGGGTAGCAGCGGTTCGTCGGACGCCAGCAGGTCCTCGAGGGCCCACCATCGGGCGCCCATGAACGCCGCGGCCTCCAGCGCCTCGAGGTGTCGGGGCTGGTAGTCGCCCCCGTCGCACCAGGCCACGTGAATCTTTTCGTGGCTGTCGAAAAAGTACCCGCCGAACGTGAACTGAACGTGCTGGGTCCAGATGACCGGACCCATCTCCACGTTCTCGATGCCCGTCTCCTCGTAGAGCTCACGGGCCGCCGCGGTAGCGCTGTCCTCACCCCGATCGATGCCGCCACCGGGAATTTCCCACCAGGCCGGCTTATAAGGGTCCAGCGGATCCTCGGCATTGACGAGGAAGATCTGACCCTCGCGGTCCAACAGGACTACCCGGGCCGCCGGCCTCTTCAGGAACACGACGACGAGACCCCGTAGGAAGACACGGTCAGCGGCAATCGGTGCATCGGCCGACCAGGTCGAAGCGGTGAGCATCCACGCGGAAGCCCCGTTCGGCCGCCACGGCGGCCAACTCGGTCACCCGCCGCTCGAACTCGTCGGGCACCTCAAAGTCGTCGATGCGGCCACAACCGTCACACACCAGATGGTGGTGGTGACTGGTGAGGGACTCGTGTAGCTCGAACCGTGCGTAGTCGTCGCCCGAATCAACCCGGCGAACCACCGCGGCGTCTACCAACTCTCCGAGGTTCCGGTAGGCCGAGCTCTGGGCGAGGACCCTCCCTACATCGTGCTCACCGTCGAGGATCTCCGGCAGCGTGAGGGGGCGACCAGCGGCGGCCAGGATCTGGACCACCGCGTGACGCGACCGGCTGTACCGCATTCCTCCGGCCCGGAGTCGACGCCCAATGACCACGTGCAGGTCATCGGCTACGTGGCGGTGGTCATCGGTAGAGCCGGGCCTGGAATCTGACACGTTGGCGATCCTAGGGCCATCGACCGTTGCCGGGAATCAGTGGGAACGTGGATACACAGTGGAAACGCCCCACCGGTGGGAGGTGTCAGGCGGGGTGCTTTCGCATGAGGGCGTTCCGACGAGCACGACACACCATCTCGTCCCTCGTGTTGTGGGCCCGATGCTCAAAGGTCACGATCCCAGCGTCGGGACGAGAGCCCGAGGCCCGGGCCGCCACTACCTCGGTCTCGAACCGGAGCGTGTCGCCGATCAGTACAGGCACCGGGAAGGTCGTCTCCTCGAAGCCCAGGTTGGCCACCGTGGTGCCCAGCGTCGTGTCACCCACGCTTACCCCGACCACCAACCCCAGGGTCAGCAAGCTATTCACCAAGCGTTCGCCGAACTCGGTGCCGGACGCGAACTCGGCATCGAGGTGCAGGGGCTGCGGGTTGTGGGTCATAAGGCAGAACTGGAGGTTGTCGGCCTCGGTGATGGTGCGGGTCAGGGCATGGCGCACCACGAGGCCTACCGGGAGTTCCTCGAACCATCGGCCCGAGACACCGTGCTCCACCTGTCGTTCATCGCCGTCGCCCATGCCCCGCAGTCTGACCCGTCGGACAGTCGCCGGTTGCAGCGGCCTGCACCGGGCGACTGGCTAGTTTCAGCAGTCGTGAGCAACCCCCTGTGGATCCCCGACAATGCCCGGGTGGCGGGGACCCAGGTCGACGGGTTCCGACGGTCCATGGGGGTCGACGGCGGCTACCACGAACTCCACCGGTGGTCGGTCGACCATCCGGCGGATTTCTGGCAGGCCGTGTGGAGCCAGTTGGGCGTGGTCGGTGATCCCGGAGCCGCCGTGCTGACTCATGACGGGTCCGGCCACCTCACCGGCACCCGCTTCTTTCCCGACGGGCGCCTGAACTTCGCCGAAAACCTTCTGGGTGTCGCGGACAACCGTCCTGCTCTGGTGTTCCGTGGTGAGGACCCCGAGGTGGCTGGCGCACGACATACCCTGACCCGCCGGGACCTCCATCATCTGGTGTCACGCCTCCAGCAGGCCATGCTGGGGCTCGGGGTAGCGCCCGGCGACCGGGTGGCTGCATGGATGCCCAACGTGCCCGAAACCTGCGCCGTGATGTTGGCCGCCGCGTCCATCGGTGCAACCTTCTCGTCGACGTCGCCTGACTTCGGGGCCTCTGGGGTTATCGACCGATTCGGGCAGATCCGGCCTGTGGTCCTCTTCGCCTCCGACGGCTATCGCTACGGCGGGCGCCGCTACAACGTCACCGGGCGCCTGGCTGAAGTGGCCGATGCCCTGCCCTCCCTGAAGCGCCTCGTCGTGGTTCCCGAAGATCCGCTGGCCGGGCCGGTTGGCCTGCTGCCCGACGGGGCCATCACGTTGGACGAGTTCCTAGCGCCGCACCAGGTCGACGTGGTCCGGTACGTGGACCTCCCCTTTGACCACCCGTTGTACGTCTTGTACTCGTCGGGCACCACTGGACGCCCCAAATGCATCGTCCACCGGGCGGGCGGCATCCTCCTCAAGCACTTGGTCGAACATCGTTTGCAGTGCGACGTCCGGGCTGGTGATCGGGTCTTCTACTTCACGACGGCCGGTTGGATGATGTGGAACTGGTTGGTCTCCGGACTGGCCGCCGACGCCACTGTGGTCCTCTACGACGGCTCACCCTTCCAACCCAACGGCAGTCGACTCTTCGACCTGGCCGACGAGTGCGACCTCACGTTCTTGGGGGTTTCGGCCAAGTTCATCGACTCGGTGGCCGCTGCCGGACTCCGTCCCGTCGAGACCCATGCACTGGAGAACCTCCGGACGGTCTGCTCCACCGGCAGCCCCCTCAGCCACGAGGGATTCGCCCACGTGTACGCCGACTGGTCGCCCGAAGTCCATTTGGCGTCGATCTCCGGAGGCACAGACCTCTGCGGCTGCCTAGTGGCCGGACACCCCGCCGGGCCGGTCCACGCCGGGCAAATCCAGGGGCCGGTCCTAGGGATGGGCATGGACGTGGTGGACGAAGACGGCGCTACGACTGGTCCCGGGGTTCGCGGCGAGCTGGTGTGTCGGACAGCGTTCCCGTCCATGCCGTTGGGCTTCTGGGACGACCCCGGTGACAAGCGTTACCGCGCCGCCTACTTCGACCGGTTCGAAGGGCTCTGGCACCAGGGCGACTTCGCTGAACGCACCCCTGAGGGTGGCTTCGTCATCCACGGGCGGTCCGATGCCACCCTCAACCCGGGCGGGGTACGGATCGGCACCGCGGAGATCTACCGACGGGTCGAGCATCTCGACGAGATCGTCGAGGCACTCGTCATCGGTCAGCCGTGGCAGGGCGACGTCCGGGTAGTCCTGTTCGTGGTGACCGCCGACGGCGTCGTGCTCGACGACGACCTCCGGGACCGGATCCGCGCCGACGTGCGGATGGGCGCATCACCGCGCCACGTGCCGGCGGTGATCCTCGAGGTGCCCGAGCTGCCCCGCACCCGATCGGGCAAGCTCGTGGAGCTGGCCGTGCGTGCCGTGGTGGAGGGCCGGCCGATCACCAACGTCGAGGCGCTGGCCAATCCCGAGACCCTCGACCACTTCCGGGACCTTCCGGAACTGGTGCCGTGACCCGGGGCCTCTGAGGGGGGGGTCGGTCAACAACTGACTCCCTGCAGGCTGACCATTAAGCCGGTCAAATGTCGCTGAGGGACACTCCAGCCACCTGTAGATGGCCCAGTTCGTTCATGGAACGCACCGACCGGTGCCCGGCTGATGACGCGGCCACCCGCGCCACCGACGTGTAGTGGGCCTCATAGAACATCACTCGCCCGATGCCCAGCAGGTGAGACAGGTAGGCCGACACCACTCCGCCGTGACAACCCACGGCCACGGTCCGCCCCGGGTTGGCGGCGATGATCCGGCCCATTCCCTCGACCACCTGGGCCTGAAAGGCCTCGGGGTCGGGCAGGTCGTCGCCGGCCATCATCGCCTCCCAGCGGGGGTCACCGCTGGCCTTTAGGTGCTCAATGGGGATGTACTCCGGCTCACCCTGGTCGTACTCGTTGACCATCGGCTCGATGACCAGTTCGAGGCCCAGGCGGGCGGCCAAGGGTGCCACAGTCTGCTGCGCCCGGGCCTTGGGACTGGCGTACACGGCGTCGATCCGCTGCGCGGTCGGCGGGTTCACGAACCAGTCGGCCAGCGCCTCGGCCTGCCGGCAGCCCAGCTCAGACAGCACCGGGTCGGCCTCGGCCCCGGTGTCACGGTTGTCGACGGTGACCGGGAGGCCGTGGCGGATCAGTAGGAGCTCCATGACCGGCGGACAGTAGCGGCGCGACCGGCCCCCGCTACCTTCGGCGCCATGAAGATCGACGGAGGACTCACCGGACTCACCACGCCCGCCGACAAGAGCGGCATCGGCGCCATCGGCGAGGCGGCCCGCCGCCTGGAGGAGGCCGGCTACTCCGGGGCCTGGACGGCCGAAACCAGCCACGACCCGTTTCTGCCCCACATGGTGGCCGCTGAACACACTGAGCGCATCGAGTTGGGCACGTCGATCGCCGTGGCGTTCGCCCGTAATCCGATGCTGCTGGCCAATCTGGGCCATGACCTGCAGCGTTACAGCGACGGTCGGTTCATCATGGGTCTGGGTACTCAGATCAAGCCCCACATCACCAAGCGCTTCTCGATGGAATGGTCCAGGCCGGCAGCCCGCATGCGCGAGATGATCAGCGCCATGCGGGCCATCTGGTCCACCTGGAACGACGGCGAGAAGCTGGCCTTCCGTGGCGACTTCTACTCGCACACCTTGATGACCCCGTTCTTCGATCCCGGCCCCAACGAGTGCGGACCTCCCAAGGTGTTCATCGCCGCGGTCGGTCCGCTCATGTCCGAGGTGGCAGGCGAGGTATGCGACGGACTCATCTGCCATGCCTTCAGCACTGAGCAGTATCTCCGGGAGGTCACCATTCCGGCCATCGAGCGGGGCCTTGAGAAGTCGGGCCGCACCATGAACGACTTTGAGATCGTCGGACCGGGCTTCGTGGTGACCGGCAGCACCGAGGAGGCCATGGCGAAGGCAGCCACCGGGGTCCGTCAGCAGATCGCCTTCTACGGCTCCACGCCGGCCTACCGGCCCGTTCTGGAGACCCACGGTTGGGGTGACCTCCAGGACGACCTGAACCGCATGTCCAAGCTGGGCCAGTGGCAGGAGATGGGCGAACTCATCGACGACGAGGTGTTGGACGCCTTCGCGGTGGTCGGCGAACAGGGCGCGGTGGCCACCGGCTTCCGGGACCGCTACGGCGACTGTGTGGACCGGCTGAGCTTTTACACCCAGGGCGGTGAGGGTGGTGCAGCGTTCTGGGAGCCAATCATCGCCGACCTATCGACCACCTGACGCCCATTAGTAGATTTGAAGCCGTGGGAGCCAGCGTGACGCCGTAACCGGCGGCGCCAAGGCCGTCCTGCGGACCGGCAGCGTGTTCGACCTGTCCCTGCGGTAAACGGCGAAAGAGCGCCACCCGAAGGTGACGCTCTCTGGCGTTTTCGTTCGTCTGGCCAGATGGTGATGACGGTCCGCTCCCCTGCCCTGATTCCGTACCGTCCATCTGCCTGTTGCCGGGCCCGGTGGATCAGCTGTTGATGACGTCTGTCACCGTTCCGGCTTCTTCGCCGCCGACCACGATGAGGCGCAGCCGGTCCAGGCGGAGGTCCGCTGTCATGGGGGTCGGTTCGCCCTCCACGGTGAAGATCACCTGGGTGTCCCAGCCGGCGTCGTGTGCCATCTTCTGGGCTTCGCGCCACGGCAGGCCGATCAGCAGGTCGGTGCGGATCCACGCTTCCCGTTCGGCGCCGGACTTGGGCTCGTCGAGGGCCCAGGAGTTGTACCACCTGGGCTGGCTGCGCAGGCCGGAGTCCGAACCACACCCGACCAGGAGACCGATGGCGAGGGTTACTGCTGCAAGGAGTTTGATGGTACGCATGGTGTGATCAGCCTTCGGAGACGTTGCTGACCGTCCCGGCTTCTTCGCCACCTGTCACGACGATGCGTAGCCGATCCCATTGCGAGTCGAGGGTCCAGGCCATGGACTCTTGGTCCTCTGCGGGGAAGTACATCTCGGTGTGCCAGCCGGCGTCGTCTGCCATCTGTCGGGCTTCGCGCCACGGCAGGCCGATCAGTAGGTCGGTGCGGATCCATGCTTCGCGTTCGATGCCGGTCTTGATCTCTTCGAGGGCCCCGTAGTCGGGGCTGCGCAGGCCGGAGTCTGAACCGCAGCCGGCTAGGAGGCTGGCGGTGATGGCTGCTGTTGCGAGGATTCCGCTGAAAGGCATGGTATGGAAAACCGTCCTGGCTGTCATGGGGCGTGTCCGCATTTCTTGTGTGCCTAGTGACAGATCGCCCCGTCCGGGCGGTCGACAGTGGTCACCGTGATGACGAGGTCGTCTGCGTTGTGGTACGCCGGGTCGGATAGTTCGTCTACGACGGTCACGCGGATCTCGGTGATCTGGTCGCCGTCGGCGATTCCGTCGCCGGCGCCTGACGTGGCGAACGTGAGCATGCCCGCCGGCATCGAGGCCCCCCAGTCCCCCAGTGGCCAGTCGTCGGGTTCGATGGTGACCTGGAGGGTCTCGGACGTTTCGGTCTGGCTGGTGTCGGCGCAACCGCCAGCTGCGGCTCCGAGGTTGACTTCGGTCGGGTCCCAGGTGATGTCGAGGACCACTGGGGTGGTCGGCTCGGACGTCAGCCAGAACATCAGGCCGATGTCGCGGCCTGATGCCTCCCAGTATTCGACCTCTTTGCCGCACGTCGAGTAGCCGGCGCATTCCGGACCCAGGAGGCCGAAGTCGACCTCCCAGCCGGTCTGCCAGACCAGTTGGCCGGGCGTGGCGCCCTCTATGAAGTGCGGCGTGGGCGGCCGAAGGGGCGGTGACCAATCGACCAGGGCGCAGTTGTCCATCCCCAGGGCTGCTTCGAGGTTCCAGTCGTACCGCACTCGGCCGACGTCGAAGATGAAGACCTCGCCGTCGACCTCCACGGCTCGTGCCCTGTAGTCGTAGACCGTGTCGCCGTACCTGTCCCGCATCGGCTCGAGGGCCCACTCCTCGTACTGTTCGAGGCCGTACTCCGGCGGGTGGTAGTAGTCGTTGGCGACGAAAACCCCGTCGACCACGTACCACACCTCGCCCAGGCCGAACGGTCCGCAGTCGAAGCCGATCTCGAGTAGATGCCGGTCCCTCTTGGAGTCCCTGACTGTCGCCCGGCGTAGATGGTCGAAGTCCACGGTGCAGGTGTCCAGGTCGACGTCCAAACCCCTATCTATGGCGTCCTGCCGAATGCCCGGATGAAGGTAGGGGCACGCGATGTCACGGAGATCGAGCTGGCCCCAGAGGACCTCGGTGACCTCGATCGACCCGCCGTCGAGGTAGTCGTCCCAGGTGTTCGGCTCGACCGTGACGGTGTCCAGCTCATACGGTTCACACGAGCCGTCTACCGGGTCCTCGGCCCACCAGCCGCCGTCGAACAGGTAGTCGACGCCTTCACCGTCCACGGCAGCCACCACCCGGTGGTAGGTCTTCCCGAGGGCTGTCATCGCCACTCCAGCCGTTTCGGGTTCGACGGGCTCGCCATCGATCCAGTGTTCGGCGCTCAGCCCGTCCGGGCCACAGTAGACGCTCGTCTCCAGGGTGACGTCGCCGACCTCCTGGGTGAATGCATCCATCACCAGGATGGTCGGCGTCGGGGGGTCGACAACCGTCGGACCGGGCAACGTCGGCAGCGTGGACGTCGTCGTGGTCGTAGACGTCGTGGACGTGGTGGTCGTGGACGTGGTCGTGTTAGTGGCTGCCATGGGGCCGACCGTCGTTGTCGGAGCTGACGTCGTGGTCGGAGCCACCGTCGTAGACGTGGTCGGAGCCACCGTCGTGGACATGGTGCTGGACGTCGCAGCAGCCGGCTCGGCTACCGGCTCAGGGCCTGCAGATCCACAGGCCAATCCGATGCATGCCAGTACGGAGACCGCCGTAGAAATCATAAGTACACGCACTTTGCGAACTCTCCTACATGTCTGGAGGAACCGGACCTGTTGGATTGGCTCAGGTATCTGAATGGACAAAGTTTCCGCACCGGAGGTCCCAGTGGCTCCCGCACATTCGAGCGTATGTCGCCCCCTCGTATGAAGGGGTGCGGGTGCCGGCCCCCTGCCAGGCAGGTCCGAACCGCATCTGGTCAGGAAGGCACAAGGAAGGCGGCGATGACCATGCGCAAGGGAAACATCAGCCAAAACCAAAGTTGCGGACTAGAAGATTCCTACGTGGCCCAACTGACTTTCTAGACCTACGACAGTCCGGGTAGCCCTGTGGGCTAGGAATCGGTCGTCTCCAATTTGTCGACCACCTAGCGACCCCTCCAAACGCTCCCACGAAGAACCCCCGCAGGCCGTCGCGGGCTCGACCGGTAGGTTGGAGGCCATGGCCGACGCCCTCCTCCCCCTCACCGAGGACCCGCACGCCACCACCACATACCGGCACCTGACCGCCGACGGCGTCTCCACCGTCGAAGGTCCCGCCGGACGGACCTTCCTGGAGGTCGAGCCGGAGGCCATCCGGCTACTGGCGGCGACGGGCATGCGTGACATTGCCCATCTGCTTCGCCCCGCTCACCTAGCTCAGGTGGCGGCCATCCTCGACGACCCTGAGGCATCCCCCAACGACCGCTTCGTGGCCACCGAACTCCTCCAAAACGCCTGCATCGCAGCCGGCGGAGTGCTCCCTTCCTGTCAGGACACTGGCACCGCCATCGTGTCGGCAAAGAAAGGCGAACTCGTCCTCACTGGCGGCGACGACCGGGAGGCCATCTCGCTCGGCGTACAGGACACCTACCTCACGTCGAATCTGCGTTACTCACAGCTCGCTCCGGTGGACATGTTCACCGAGCGCAACACCGGGACGAACCTGCCGGCACAGATCGAGATCGAGTCCGTTCCCGGTAGCGCCTACAAGTTTCTCTTCATGGCCAAGGGTGGCGGTTCGGCCAACAAGAGCTTTCTCTTTCAGGAGACCAAGGCGCTCCTCAACCCGGAGAGCCTGACCCGCTTCCTCGAGGAGAATCTCCGCAGCCTGGGAACAGCCGCCTGTCCGCCGTACCACCTGGCCGTGGTCATCGGCGGCACGTCGGCCGAACACACGATGCGGACCGCCAAGTACGCCTCGGCCCACTACCTAGACAACCTGCCCACCGAGGGCAGCGAATCGGGCCACGGCTTTCGCGACCTCGACTGGGAGCAGCGGATCTTGGACATGACCCGCCAGTTCGGGATCGGCGCCCAGTTCGGCGGCAAGTACTTTTGCCATGACGTCCGGGTGGTTCGGCTGCCGCGCCACGGAGCGTCCAACCCGGTAGGGATCGCCGTGTCCTGTTCGGCCGACCGTCAGGCCCTCGGAATGATCACCGCCGACGGCCTGTTCCTCGAGCAACTGGAGGAGGACCCCGCCCGGTACCTCCCCGAGGTGACCGACGACGACCTGTCGACCGATGTCGTGCCAATCGACCTCGGCCAGCCCATGGACGCCATACGGTCCGAACTATCGAAGCACCCGATCAAGACCCGGCTGGCACTCACCGGCACCCTCGTGGTGGCCCGCGACATCGCCCACGCCAAGATCGCCGAGCTGCTTGACGCTGGCCAGCCCATGCCGGACTACCTGCGGGATCATCCCGTCTACTACGCCGGTCCGGCTAAGACCCCGGAGGGCTACGCATCGGGCTCGTTCGGCCCCACCACGGCCGGCCGCATGGACGGCTACGTCGACCGTTTCCAGGAGGCCGGCGGGAGCCTCGTCATGTTGGCAAAGGGCAACCGCTCCCGTCAGGTCACCGAGGCGTGTGCCCGACACGGGGGCTTCTACCTCGGGTCCATCGGCGGTCCTGCAGCCCGGCTGGCACTGGACTCCATCCGCAAGGTCGAGGTGCTGGAGTACCCCGAACTGGGCATGGAGGCCGTGTGGCGCATAGAGGTCGAAGACTTCCCGGCCTTCGTGGTGGTCGACGACAAGGGCGGCGACTTCTTTGACGAAGTGTCGACCCCGGTCGCTCTTTCCTGAAACCCGGTGAGGCGTCGATCAGACGCAGTGGTTGACCATGTGGCCCACGCCCACGATGTGCGAATCGATCCGCTGGCCCACTCCGAGGCACCGCCCCTGAGCGTCGCCCACACCGGACGGCGTACCCGTAAACACCAGGTCACCGGCCTCGAGCGTGCACACGGCCGACAGGTAGGCCACCAACTGCTTGACGCCTACGATCATGCGACTTGTCCGACTGTCCTGACGGACCTCGCCATCCACCGCACAGGTCAAAGGCAGGTCGTCCTGCTCGTTGAGCAGGTCCGATGAGACCACGGCCGGCCCGATGGGCCCGAAGGTGTCGTAGCTCTTTCCGAGACTGAACTGGGCTGGGGCCGACGCGTTCTGCAAAGTCCGCTCCGAAATGTCCTGACCGACGGTCACCCCGGCCAGGGCATCCCATACCTCGGACTCGTCGAGGTCCCGACAGGTCCGACCGACTACCGCCACCAGCTCTACCTCGTAGTCGGTGCGGTCACCCACGATCCGGACATCTGCCGAAGGGCCGACCAGACACGACGGGAACTTGGTGAAGATCACCGGTGCGCTGGATGGCGCCCGACCCATCTCGTCGATATGGGCCAGATAGTTCATGCCGATGCCGAACACCTTCTGTGGTCGGGGTACTGGTGGGCCGAGATCGTCCAGGCCGACCATCCCGTCGGGATCCCCAGCGGGGATACCCCGATCATCGGTCAGCGCATCGAGCGCACTGCTGGCCGACACCGCGGCCATGGGGTCGGCCAGACGGCCGTCGGTGAGCCGACCAAGGTCCCACCACCTCGCGGTGGCCCCATCCGTCGATGTCCCGCCGCCACCCGGCGGGTCCACCAGCCCAACGTCCAGAAGGACGGCGCGTCCGTCGTTGAGTGCGGCCAGTCGGAATGCCATGACCAGAGTCTCGCCCCCGCAGCGCGGATCCGTCGCCGAACCGGACCTGACAGGCGGGCCGCGACGCGCCATGATGGACATACGCACACCGTCGATCCGTCAACCATCACAATGGGGCGGTCCGACCCCGACAACCGGAGGTTCGAGCTTGACCAAGCCACATGCCGTCTGCGAGGTGGAGTTGCTCACGAAGGGACCGGTGCGGCCAGCTGACCGGACTCTGGCTTCAGCCAAGATCCAGGCCATGTGCGAGGTCGGACACGAACCGGTGCTTTCCGCGGTGGTCAAGCTGCGCATACGGGACCATTCGATGGACTCGCTGGCCGCCATTGCCGAGGCCACGCTTGACCTCAACGGTGTACCGGTCCGGGCGCACTCCTCGGCCAACACCATGACCGAGGCCATCGACGAACTCGACGATCGTCTCACGCGTCGACTCCGGCGCCATCGCAAGCGCCTGGAAGACCGCCGCCACGATTCCGAGCCGGATGCCAGTCGAGCCCACCCCGGCTACGCCGAGGTTCCGGCCGACGACCGCGAGGTGGTCCGCCACAAGACCCTGGCCATGGCATCTATGACCGCCGAGGAAGCCGTCGACGAGATGGACCTGCTGGACCACGGCTTCTACCTCTACGTTGACGCAGACCACGACATCGACCGGGTCGTGTACCACAACGGTGACGGGCTCATCTACGTCGTCCCGTCGGTGGACGGCGAGGAGCTTCCTGGCGACACCCGGCCCCCTATCCACCCAGCCTCGCTCGTGCTGAACCACCTCCCGGTGGAGGAGGCGGCCATGCTGCTCGACGAGGGAGACGAGCCGTTCGTGTTCTTCGCTGAACCCGAAACGAACCGTGGTCAGGTGCTCTACCGGCGCTTCGACGGCCACTACGGCCTCATAACCCCCGCCGTCTGATCAGCATCTGCCTCTTTCGGTCCCTCTGGTGACCCACAGGATCCGGGTCGTTGGCCTCTGTGGAGGCATCGGCGCCGGTAAGTCCACGGTGGCCACCCTGCTGGCCGAACGGGGCGCCACGGTGATTGACGTGGATGCCCTCGGCCGCCAAGTCCTTACCGACGATGATGTGCATGCCGCCGTGGTGGCCGAGTTCGGCGATGGCGTGCTGGACGCCGATGGCGCCGTCGACCGAAAGGCCCTGGCCGCCGAGGTGTTCGCATCTAAGGGACGCCTCACCGACCTGGAAGCCATCAGTCACCCGGCCATCAACCGGGAGCTGGACCGCCGCCTCACCCAGTTAGCCGGCCCGACGGAGTCAGCCGGCAACATGCTGGTGATCCTGGACATGGCGGTCCTAGTGGAGAGCGACCTCGGTCGTCTCCCCAATGGTCGGGGTTACCGCGAGGTAGTTGTCGTCGAGGCCGACCTTGAGATTCGCCTGGCTCGGCTGGTGGGTCGCGGCATGACGGTCGAGAACGCTTCGGCCCGCATGGCCGCTCAGGCTGATGACGCGGAACGCCGGGCGGTGGCCGACCACGTGGTGGTCAACAACGGCGACGAGGTCGAATTGGCTGCTGAGGTCGACCGACTGTTTGAGCAACTCACCAGTGAACCGGTTACCAGTGGAGAGCGCTCAGCACCCGATCGGTGTACTCCGGGCTACTAACCACCAGCCCGGCCACCACCGGACGGGGCTTGTTGAACACCAACTGCGAGCCGTCGATGCCCGACACGTCCAACCCGGCGGCCATGGCCACCCCGGCCGGCGCGCAGGCATCCCACTCGTAGAGGCCCGAGGGGTGGACGTAGACGTCGACCGCTCCGGACACCACGGCCATGGCCTTCACGCCGGCCGAGCCGCACGAACGGACCACCCCACCGATGGCGGCTGCCACCTCCTCGGCCTCACCCCACTGGGACCGGCTGGTGACGATGATCGGTCGGTCCCGATTCGACGTCCGGTCGACCACCGAGACCCAGGTGCCGTACAGGCCACCGCTGGGTGGCAACGACACGGCTGCTGCGGTCGGCACGCCGTCCTCCACGAGGGCCACGTGCACCGCCCACTCCACACTGCCCGCGCGGGCGAAGTCACGGGTCCCATCCAGCGGATCGATGATCCACACGCGATCGGCACCGAGACGGGCCCTGTCATCGCTGCCCTCCTCGGACAGCACCGCATCCTCGGGCCGGAGCTCCGACAGACGAGCCATTAGGTGCTCGTGGGCACGGTGGTCGCCCTGGTCCTGGATCTGAGACGGGGTCCAACCGCCGGCCCGGCCCTCAGCTAGCACGCCGAGGAGCACGTCACCGGCCTCCTGGGCCAGAAGCCCGGCCAGTTCGTGATCCCTCATCGTCGGGCGACCCTAACCCCAGCCGGTGGCTACCCTTCCCCTGGGGCTGATCGGCCCCAACTGCACACATCGGAGCACCCCATGGCCCACGGCCGTATCACCGGTTGGGCGACCCATCTTCCCGAACGCCGGCTCACCAACCACGATCTCGCTGAGATCGTGGACACCACCGACGAGTGGATCCGTGAACGTAGTGGCATCGGGGCCCGCCACGTCGACGGCAAGGTGACCGAGATGTCGGCGGAGGCCGGGCGCGACGCACTGGCCATGGCCGGCGTGGACCCCGCCGATGTGGACCTCCTCCTGCTAGCCACCTGCAGTAGCGACCAGCAATTTCCGGCGAGCGCCTCGGTTGTCCAGCAGGAGTTGGGTATGTCCTGTGGCGCGATTGACCTGAACGCGGCCTGCTCAGGCTTCGTCTACGGCCTGGTCACCGCGATGCAGTTCGCCGAGGGCGGCATGGAAACCATCCTGCTCATCGGCAGTGATGCCCTTAGCGGCATCACCGACTGGACCGACCGGGGAACTTGCGTCCTATTCGGCGATGGTGCCGGCGCCGTGGTCATCCAACGCTCCGCCGACGCACCGACGCTGCTGGGCTGGGACCTCATGTCGGACGGCTCGGCCGCGTCCATCCTGACCTGCGAGCACGGCGGGAAGATCTTTATGAACGGCAAGGAGGTCTTCCGTCGCGCCATCCTGGCCATCGAGGGTGCGGCCACTAGAGCCCTGGAACGGGCTGCCGTGTCCATGGACGACATCGCCCTGGTGGTTCCCCACCAGGCCAATATCCGAATCATTGAGGCTGCCCTGAAGCGGCTCGGCATTCCTATCGGAAAGGCCGCCATGGTGCTCGAGCACACCGGCAACACGTCCGCCGCCTCGATCCCCCTGGCCTTCGTAGACGCTCTCGGCAAGGGTCGGGTCGATCCCGGCGACCTGGTTCTGATGGTCGGATTCGGTGCCGGAATGTCCTCGGCAGCCGCTGTGGTCCGCTGGGACCCACCCGGCGCCTGACCCGCCTCACAACCCGGACCCTCCACCATGCTCACCGCCACGGGGCTGTCGCGTGCCTTCGGTCCGCGCCTGCTATTCCATGACGTTGCACTCCAATTAGGGGCCGGCCGGCGGGTGGCTCTGGTAGGCGGCAACGGCACCGGCAAGACCACGCTGATAGAGACCATCGTCGGGCTTCAGGAACCCGACACAGGGGAGGTCCATCGACCACGGGATCTGCGGATCGGCTACCTCCCCCAGGAACTGCCGACCGAGACGGGAAGATCTGTGTTCGAGCAGGTCATGCTGGGTGCCGGGCCGGTCACGGAACTGGCCACCCGAATCGAGGATCTCGGAGTACGGATCGGTGCCGCGTCGGGCGACGAACAGGCCCGCCTCCTGGACCAGTTCGGTGAAGCCCAGTCACGCTTCGAGCAGATCGGCGGTTACGCCGTGGAGGCCGACGCCCACCGAATCCTCTCGGGGCTCGGCTTCGACTCGGCCGACCACGACCGACCCATGGACGAGATGTCCGGTGGCTGGCGAATGCGTATCGCCCTGGCCCGCCTCCTGTTATCGGCCCCCGACCTCCTGATCATGGATGAACCCACCAACCACCTCGACGTGGACAGCGTCGCGTGGCTGGAGCAGCACCTGGCCAACTGGTCGGGGGGCCTGTTGTTCGTCAGCCACGACCGGGACTTCATCGATGCGGTGGCCAATCGGATCTTGGAACTGTCCGGCAATCGGATCACCGAGTACGTGGGCGGGTTCGCCGAGTTCGTAGTGGCCCGCGAAGAGCAGTTGGCCGCCCAGCGGGCCATCGCCGCCCAGCAGAGCCGCCAGGTGGCCCAGACCGAGAAGTTCATCGAACGGTTCCGCTACAAGGCCAGCAAGGCCCGTCAGGTCCAGAGCCGGGTCAAGGCCCTGGAGAAACTCGACCGGATGGTGGTCGACAAACCCGATGACCCGGCCAGCCGGTTCGGGTTCCCCAAGCCACGGCGGTCATCGCGTCTGGTCGCTGAACTCCACGACGTCACGGCCGGCTACCCGGCCGCAGGCGGGACCAGCGTCCCATCGAGCGACCAGTCAGGCAACGAGCCGGGCGACGAGATCATCCTGCGGAATGTGACCTTCGACGTGGAGCGGGGTCGCAAGGTGGCCCTGGTCGGTCCGAACGGGGCCGGCAAGACCACGCTCGTCCGGCTCCTAACCGGCGACATGCCGCCGTTGGCCGGGCAGGTGACTCGGGGCACCAACGTCGACCTTTCCCACTTCGACCAACTCCAGGCCGAGATACTCGACGATCAACGCACCGTGCTCGACGAGTTCAAGACGGTTCCCGGCGTGGGGGTCGACGGTCGCAACCCACGGACGTACCTGGCCTCCTTCGGCTTCCGAGGCGACGCCGTCGACCGCCGTGTGGGCGACCTGTCAGGTGGAGAGCAGACCCGACTGGCACTGGCCAAGACGTTGGCCGTCCCGGTCAACCTTCTGGTACTAGACGAGCCCACCAACCACCTAGACCTGCCGAGTTGCGACGTCCTGGAGGACGCCCTACTGGCCTACCCGGGCACCGTCGTGCTCATCACCCACGACCGCCACCTGATCCGATCGGTCGCCGACTGCGCCGTCGAGGTCAGGGACGGCAGGGCAACCTGGCACGAGGGCGTCCCCGACCGGGTGCTCTACCCGGTGAAGGTGGACTCGACGCCTGCCCCGTCATCCCACGGTGCGACGGCCCGTCGCGGAAACGGAACCCCGGACGGAAACCAGAAGGGCGGTGGCCAATCTGCCGGGAAGGGCCGCCAACGCGATCCACGACAGGGCCTCCAGCGGAAGTTGGGGCGGGCCGAAAAGCAGTGGGAGGCCGCCGAAGCCGCCGTGGTGGAGGTCCAGGAGCGTCTGGCCGACCCCAACCTGTACCAGGACCCCGACGGTGCCGCCGCCGTAGTTGCCGAGCACGAGGCGGCCAAGGACCGGGCCGCCGAGCTGATGGCCGAATGGGAACGCCTCAACCTACAACTCGCTGACTGACCAGGGCCCGCTGACCAACGCCCCACTGGCCAACCAGGTCGCGACGCTCACTACGGTCGGGAACCATGCGAATTCTGGTCACCAACGACGACGGCATTGACTCGGTGGGCCTCCACGAACTGGCCCGGGCTCTGGTCGACCTCGGCGAGGTCACAGTGGTGGCCCCCGATGCCGAATACTCGGGAGCCGGCGCCTCGCTCGGGGCCATGCACCTGATCCGCCCCGAGGTCCATGACGCGACCATCGACGGCATCGACCGCTCCTGGTCCGTCAGCGGCCCGCCGGGGCTGTGCGTCATCTACAGCCGCCTCGGTTTGTTCGGCGACCCATTTGACCTAGTGGTGGCTGGCATCAACCCAGGGATGAACGTTGGACGGTCCGTGTACCACTCGGGCACCGTGGGCGCCGCTCTTACCGCACGCAATGGAGGCACTACAGGCATCGCCGTGAGCCAGGCCGTCACCGGTTGGGGCATCGAGGGTCAGGGGGCCGACGAGGTGCTGATCGATCAGCACTGGGCGACAGCAGCCACGGTGGCCCGCTCCGTGGTGGAGGCAATGGCCCAGAACCCACCGGATACAGCCGAGGTGCTCAACGTGAACGTCCCCAATATCCCGTTGGGTGAACTGCAGGGTTGGCGCCACACGGTGACCGGATCGGCTCCCCCTCGAAGCCTGACTACTGCCGACATGGTCCCCAAGGAGGGCCATGCCGGGAGCTACCGGGTGGAGATGCACTGGGGTGAAGCCGGCGAACTCCCCGTCGACACCGACGGTGGCGCAGTGATGGCCGGTCTGGTCAGCCTCAGCCGCCTGAACCGCCTGCACGATGAGCCGCCCCCGGCCAATGACCCGGCAGCTCGCGGCCTCGATGATCTACTGGGTCGAGCATGACCGAACCCGGATCGACACCAGTCTGGTACGTGGCCTACGGGTCCAATCTGCTGGCCGCCCGGTTCGACGCCTACCTTCAGAGTTGCGGCGACGACACGCCGTGGGGATCCCATCGGGGTGCCACCGACCCCCGTCCGGCAACCGGTGACAGACGGGTCGTGGTCCCCCATCCGGTGTTCTTCGGCGGCCACTCCTCACGTTGGGGCGGAGGCTGCTGCTTTTGTCCTGACGAACCCACATCGGCCGGCCGACGAGACGTGGTGGGTCGGGCGTGGCGCATCACGTGGGATCAGATGGCCGACGTGGTCGCCCAGGAGAACGGCCGGCCCACTGAAGACGCCTTCCTGCCCTCGGAACCGCCTGCATCTGGTGAGTCCGTCCGGGTGCTGGACGGGATCATCGACCTGCTGATCGGCATGGATCGAATCGATGACGAGCCGGTCTGCACGCTGGGTTCCACGGCCCCTCCGCCCGCGGGACCGCCCAGCATGTCGTATCGGGCTGTGCTAGCCGCCGGCATGGCCGAGATGGGCCTCCAGCCCGAAGAGGCCGAACAGCACCTGCTGGATCTCGACCGCAGTCGCTGAGCACGCTGGCTGACCAGACCCGCTGACAACACCGGCCGATCCGGATGGGCAGGCCGAAGCCTCCACCCGGCAGGCGCCTGTTCAGATGGTGATGAGGCCGCCGTTGGGCGAGATCCACTGGCCGGTGATGAACGAACTCTCCGACGAAGCCAGGAACAGCGCCGCGGCGGCAACCTCCTCGGCCGTTCCCTGCCGTCGCAGTGGTGTCATCATCACCATCGGGGCCAGCATGGCCTCATCGACGTCGGCGGTCATCGGGGTGTCGATCACTCCGGGAGCGATCGCGTTGATACGGATGCCCATGGCCCCCAGTTCCCTAGACGCTGCCCGGGTGAACCCCAGGACCGCTCCCTTGGCCGCGGCGTAGTGCACCGGACCCCAACCAGCCAGACCGGCAATGCTCGACAACGTGATAACCGACCCGCCCTCACCCATCAACTTGACGGCCTCGCGGGTACCAAGGAAGGTCCCCCCGGCGTGGATGGCCATCATCTTGGAGAACGCCTCGTAACCCATCAGCGACATCTGGGAGCCCTGTCCGGCCATCATCTCGTCGAAGCCGTCGCCGGGCAGGCGGCTCACTCCAGCGTTGTTGACCTGCACGTCGAGACACCCCCAGTTCCCGTCGATCTGAGCAAACATCGAGACCATGTCGCCCTCGTCGCACACATCGCCCCCGAAGGCCCGGTGACCATCACCGTCGAGCAACTTGACGGTCTCGTCGGCCGCCTCCTCGCGAAGATCCTGGGCAGCAATGGTGGCGCCCTCCTCGGCGAACCTCAGGGCCATGGCCCGTCCCAGGCCCGAACCGGCACCGGTGATGCAGGCCACCTTCCCTGCCAGACGGCCCGTTTCCCGACTCATACGTGCTCCTGATCCATATTGATTCCCCCCCGACCAGGCTGACCACAAGGTGCCCAATCGGCGGCGAGTGTAGGACGGCTCGTTCCCATGAGGCACACTGAACGCTTGAACATCGTCGTCATTCACCAGAGCCGGACCGGTAACACCCGCCGGGCCGCCGAACTCATCGGCGGGGCTGTCGCATCAGCCGGCGCCACTGTCGCCGTGCGCCCGGTCACCAACATCGACTACAAGGAACTGGCCGAGGCCGACCTGGTCTTCGTCGGCACATGGGTCGACGGCCTGATCCTGTTCGGCCATCGCCCCGGCGACGTGGGCAAGGTACGCCAGATCCCGAAGTTGTGGGACAAACGGGTGGCAGCGTTCATGACGCATGCCGTCAACCCGGGCAACGCAGCGACCAAGTTGTCCGATGTGCTGGAGAGCCATGGCGCCACCGTGGTGGCCGCCCGGTCCTTAAACCGCCGCCACCTCGAGAACGAGGCCCCGCTGTTCGCCTCCGAGGTCCTGGCGTCGATCAGCGCCACTACCTGAACCGGAGACACCTAAACCGGCTTAGGTCTCAGCCAACCTGACCCCGTTGCCCGAGGGGCCGCCAACCGGTCACCCGTCCACTGGACCGGACAGACCGGAGCCCATCGAGGGTGAACACGGCGAGTCCCGTCCACACGAGGACGAAACCGATCAGGCGTCCCCCGCCGAACGGCTCGTCGTAGGCCACCACGCCGAGCAGGAAGTGGGTGGACGGCGCCAGGTACTGGATGACGCCGATCACCGACAGCGGCACCCGCTGCACCGCCCCGGCAAAGCACAGCAACGGCACTGCAGTGAACAGGCCGCTGCCCAGCAGGACTATGTACTCGGTGCCCGACGCCGAAACCAGCGCGTCCTGCCCGTTGATCAACCGGGTCCCGAGGAACACCAGGACCAGCGGCAGGATCACCATCAACTCGATGGTCAGCATGTCCAGCGGCGGCCGGTTCACCGTCTTCTTCATGAGGCCATAGATGCCGAACGTGGCCGCCAGGAAGAGCGACACCCAGGGCAGGCCACCCATGTCGATGGTCAACCAGATGACACTGGCCGCCCCCAGGGCTACGGCCGCCCACTGGGCCCGTCGAAGGCGTTCGCCGACCACGACAACGCCGAGGACCACACTGACCAGCGGGGTGATGAAGTAGCCGAGGCTGCCCTCGAGCACCCGGCCGTTGGTGACCGCCCATACCCATACCAACCAGTTCGAACCGATAAGGACCCCCGCCAGTGCCTCCAGGGCCCGCGTCCGGAGTTCACGGGCCGCGGTATGCACCGAACGCAGGGACCGGCGGACGAGGTGAATGACCAGCACCGTGACGAAAGTCCACAGCACCCGATGTCCGAGCATGTCCATGGCCGGGATCTCGATGCCGAGACGCCAGAAGGCCGGCGACAGGCCCCACATGACCTGGGCGCACACGATCAACACCAGGCCTCGTCGCATCGGCCCAGTCTCACCAGCAACCACCGGCCCGGCCAACCCAGTGCCGGCCATCACGGACCGCTCCGTTACCGTTTACCGAATGCGGATCGGGCTACTGCGGTGTGACGACATCTTCACGGACCTGCGCCCGGAGTACGGGGGCTACCAACAACTGTTCACGGACCTCTTCGCGACCGCTGACGGGACCATCGAGTCCCTCGAGTCCCCCGGGTCCCTCGAGTTCGTTGACGTGCCGGTGTATCTCGGAACCTTCCCTTCGGCTCTCGACGATTACGACGCCTGGCTGATCACCGGATCAGCCCGCGGTGTCTACGAGGACGAACCGTGGATCCGATCACTACTGGACCTGGTGCGTGATCTGGATGCCGCCCGGGCCCCCACGCTCGGGGTGTGCTTCGGCCATCAGGCCATTGCCCAGGCCCTCGGTGGACGGGTCGAACGAGTCGACACATGGGGAATCGGCAACCGGCCCGCCCAAATCACCCGACGGGAATCTTGGATGACACCGGGTCACGACGAGGTGGGCATCTTCTACTGCCACCACGACCAGGTTTTGGACCTGCCCACCGGTGGCCGTGTCGTGGCCACCGCGGACCACTGTCCGGTGGCCGCGCTGGCCGTCGGCGACCACATGCTGGGCGTCCAGGCCCACCCCGAGTTCGACCCCCACTACGCCGACGTGCTTTACCGGGGCCGCTACACCGAAACCTATCCTGAGGCTTTCCTCGACGACGCCCTGTCGACGCTGGACGATCCGCTCCACCGGATTGACGTGGCTGCCTGGATGCTGCGGTTCATCCGCGGCTGCTGACGCCGACTCCGGCAACCGGTCGAGCCGCCAGTCGGCTGATCAGTCGCCGGTTCGGGCCACCACTTCGACGGGCCGGGTCACCACGAAGGACAGGGCGATCAGAACCACGGCCATCCCCACCCCCTGCTGACCAACGATGCGTTCACCGATCAACCACCACGCGTAGAGCGGAGCCACCGCGGTGAACAACAAGCTGATCAGGCTCATCTGGGTCAGCGTCACGTGGCCGTGAGCGAAGTTGGTGAGTAAGTGACCGGTCCCGGGAATGACGGCCATGGCGGCCACCATCCACCAGTCTCCGTCCGACGGCAGAGCCACGCCACCCTCGACCACCAGCGCGATGGGCAGGAGAACCACCGTGGCCACCACGGTAAGCGACAGCTGATACGTGATGGAATCCATCTCGGCCCGGGCCTGCTTGGAGGCCACGTAGTAGGCGGCAAACAGGACCATGGTCACGAAGGCCATCAGGTCGCCCGACCAGGTCGCCACGCCACTAGCCCCCGAACCAGCCATGGCCACCACTACGCCGACGAAGGCCACGGAGGCACCCACGTAGACCGATCGGTGGGGTCGTTCACCGAACAGTCGATGGCCGACAGCCAACAGGAGGATCGGTTGCAACGAGGCGATGACCACCGCGTTGACAGCGCTGGTCCGACGCATGGACAAGATGAAGAACACGAGGTTCACCGCGAAGATCACACCACCGACCGCGGATCGCTTCAGGTCGATCCATCGGAGCCGGTTGCCCGCCAAGATCAGGACCACGGCGTAGAAAGCCGCGGCGATGCCGAGCCGCCAGAAGACGAAGGCCATCTCCTCCATTTCGACCTTCTTGACGATGCTGGGGCCAAAGGCCATGAAGCCCACGGCCCCAATCGCCGCACCGCGCCCCAGGACTACCCGATCTGACATCCGGTGCACCCTTCCACCTCTGGTCCGACACACCGTCGTCGGGAGCCGAGACCTACCTGGCGGGCCTCGAGGTGAACTGGCTACTACCGGGCCGCAGCCTCGTCCTGGACAGCCTGCAGGGCATCGGTCAGCCCCTCGGTCCAGGTTCGTAGCACGCTCCGGGCACCCCTGGGCTCCGGCGGATCGATCGGCGGTCCGACCACCATCCGCACCCGGGTCGGTCGGGGGAACCGGGCTCCGGCGGGCATGGCCTCCCCCGTCCCGGCGATTCCCACGGGCACCACACGAGACTGTGTCTTGGCCGCCAACCACGCCGTTCCGTCGAACAACTCACCGACGCCGTCACCGTCATGGCGCTTCCCCTCCGGGAAGACCAACAGGACATTGCCCTCGTTCAACAACTCCCGGGCGATCCGCATCGACTCGCGATCCGCGGTGTCACGGTGCACGGGAAAGGCACCCAATGAGGCGATCACCCAGGCCAGGGGCCGGAACGTGAACAGGCTCTCCTTGGCCAGAGCCCGGAGTCGTCGGCGCATCAGCGGCGCCAACATCAACGAATCGAGGTTGGAACGGTGGACGGGCGCCAGGATTACCGGCCCGTCGCTCGGGATGTGCTCACGCCCGACGCTCCGGGTTCGGAAGTACGGCCAGAGCAGTACCCGGGCGAGACCGCGGATAGCGCCGTAGACCAGCGGCGCCGTCCACGCCGCGCTGGTACGACGGGCGCGGGCCTGACGTTCCGACGAGTCCATCGCGTCTGGTAACCGGGTTCGGGGTCAGCGCTGGGCGATGCGGGCGCTTAGCACGTCACGCAGACTGACCATGCCCAGAAGTTCGCCGTCGACCTCCACGGGAAGGTGGCGATAGCCGCGGCTCAACATGAGGGCGGCCGCCTCTTCGGTATCGAAGTCGGGCGGGGCAGTGTCAGGATCCGGGGTCATCCACTGGTCGATTCGGGATGCACGCAGGTCGTCCTCGTCGGCAGCGGCCCGGAGGACGTCACGCTCGGTCAGGATGCCCAACAGCATCCGTCCCTGGACCACGACCACCGAACCGAAGCCACCGCGGACCATTACCCGCGCGGCATCGCTGACCGTCGAATCAGGCGAGAGGGTGACCACGCTGTCGGTCATCACCGCGGATATGGCGACCATCAGCCACTCCCCCCGACCTCGTCGACGTCCCTGTCCTCCCGAGCCCCGGACGGGACCTCCAGATCCAGATTCAGATTTCGCCAGAGGTTGCCGGCCCACACGCTGGTGTGGGGCCACTCCCGCCAGAAGGCCTGCAACACGGCGGGGTCCATCTCCGCGGCGGCCTCAGCCGGGCTCTGGTCGCGAGCCAACGCGTCGAGGGCGTCGATCACGGCGAGCAGACGGACTGATGGAGTCTCGGACACAAAGCCTCCCGGGCTCACAGACGATCGGTCGATCCGTCGTCCGTCCTTTGATCATCCCCCGAATCGGGCGGCTGGGCAACCGGACCGGTCGGATATGACCCTCCATCGACCTCAACAACCTCGTTGTCCAGCATGACCAGCAAGCCCCGATGCTGGAAGACGAGGGCGTGGATAACCAGTAGACAGCCGGCTCCGAGGGCCACCCAGCGCAAACCCACCAGGTCACTGAGGATGCCAAACGTCAGGCCGCCCAGCGGAATCCCACTCAGGACAGCCACTAGGAACACTGACATGACCCGACCCCGGTACGCATCGTCGACTCGAATCTGCAGGGCCGTACTAAGCGTCGTCCCGTGGAGCATGTGGGCCATGCCCATACATAGGTAGCCGACGATCCCGACAGCCATCCAATCCGTGGACGCCACCACCACCAGCCCGGACCCGTACAACAGGATGCTGCGGTACTCCATGGTCGAGCGAGCCACCCGGGAACCGGCCCCACTGATGTAGCCGCTGGCCAGTAGTGAGCCCACGCCCGCGCTAGTGGCCAGAACCCCGAGCCCGCCGCCACCAAGGCCATACAGATCGTCGGCCACCCCGGCGGTCAGCGAGAAGGCGAACACTGCGCCAAGCGAAGCCACGGTAAAGGCCAGCCGAAAGGCCAACCGCATCTCAGGTCGGGCCCGAACATAGGAAATCCCGTCGCCCAGTTGCGATCGGAGCGAGCCACCGCCCCCGGTTGGCGACCACCCCGTCTTCACGGTGGTCAGCACGCTGAAACCAACCAGATAGATACCCAGAGCCGCGGAGAATGCCAGGCCAGGACCCCCGAAGGCCAACGTAAGAGCGGCCAAGACCGGGCCTACGGACCGAGCCACGGTAAACGTGATGGACACCATGCGTACCGCTGCGGCCAGCGACTCCCTGGGCACTAGGACGGCGGCCAACGACTGGGTCGGTGCCCAAAGGAACGACGACGCCGACCCCCCGAGGAAGTTCAGGCCCAAGATCAGCCATGGAGTGAGGCGGTCAGACGTGTACAACACCACGATGGTCACCATGACCAGAATCTGCAAGCCGATCCCGGCGAGCAGAAGCAGGCGACGGTCCATCTGGTCGGCCAAGGCACCGGCGAACGGTGTACCGATGACCGCTGGGAGAAGGGCGGCGAACGAGGCCGCTCCAACCCACGAGTTGGAGTCGGTGAGTTGGTTGATGAGAAACGGGGTAGCAAGACCAGCCAGGAACTGGGCGACACCGCAGAGGGTCGAACCCAGGGCGAAACGAGCGAAGGCCGGGTGGCGGAGCGCCGAGAACGGGTTGGTGACGTGTAGGGACTCTCCAGTCACCCGGTGCCCCCCACGGCACGGGTGAGAAACAGTTGAAATTCCACCACGCCGCGATCGGCCACCGAAACCACGATGGATGCACTGGGCGCCACGACGTCGTGGTCGGCCAGCACCACCGGCAGAGTTCCCACCACGGTCAGGATGTCACCTACCAAGGTGACCTCGAGGGCCGCCTCGACGACCACTGACACCCCGTTGACGGTCAGGACGCCGGGCACCGCGATGGACATCTCGGTGGCGCCAGCGGTCAGGGGAACTGGGGCGGCCAGTACGAAGACGGCCTCGGGATGCCGGTCGACATGGAGAACCTCAAAGACCTTCCCGTCCCGGTAGGCCCGGTCGGACTGCAAGCCACGGAGATCGGCTGTGACCTCAGCGGACACTACGATCCCGTCGCTGACCTCCACGGTCCCAGTGACCAGCGGTGTACGGCCCACAGCTGTCGTGGCTCCGATCCCCTTCCCCAGTTCCTCGTCAATCCGGTAACCCACCCAAGTCGACGTGAAGTCCCGGAACGATCCGATAGCGGGGTCCACGGCCCACCTTCCCGACGGGTCAACGACCGGCACGCCAGTCGTCGCCGGAACAGCGGTGGTCGTGGCCTGCATCGTGGTGTCCGACACCTGAGCGGCCGCCGCTGTCTCGGCCGCCTTGGCCAAATCCGGAGCGGGTGGCGTATCGGACCGCACGAGGAACCACCAAGCGACTAGGGCTAGCGCGAGGACCCCCACCAATATCAGAACCGGCGTGGGCACCTTCCGTCTCCCCGCCACGGTCACCACGGTCGAACCACCATGAGGCGACCCTAGGGCTCCCCCTCCCGACCGGGCCCGGTCGGGCAAGCGTCCATAGGCTCCACATCATGAAGTTCGGCCTGTTCTACGAACACCAGATCACCCGCCCGTGGGGAGAGGGAGACGAACACCGCCTGTTCAAGGACGCCCTCGACTAGGCGGCACCCCTTAAAGCCTGGGGCTCCGTCAGGAGGGCAGGCGGCCGACCAACCAGTGAGCCGATCGGCCGCCGAGTTCCAGGTGTAGAAGTTCGCCGAGCCCAGGCCTGACCTGCCGGGCCAGGGAACGGTCGGCGACCAGCACCCCGATCTGCCAGCCTGGATGGCGTTCGGCGGCGACGTTGCCAAGCGTGGCGTAGAGGTTCCGGAGATCACCTCCACCGACCCGGCCACCCCACGGCGGGTTGGTAGCCACTAGGCCCGGCGGCCCGGATGGAAGCATGCCGGCGGGTGGTTCGAGGGCCGCCACTGGAGCCACCCGAAACTCGATGCGGTCGGCTACGCCGGCCCGTTCGGCGTTGGCTCGGGCAGCCTCGACCGCTCCGGCATCCCGGTCGGCAGCCACGATGCGCGGCAGGTCGGTACCGTCGGGCACCGACGCCTCGACCCGGAGTCGTTCGGCGTCGGCGCCCACACTGGCCCAGGTGCCCGGTTCGAACGAGGGCCATGCCCGGAGAGCCAGGTCGCGGCCCGCTGCGGCTGGTGTCCCGGCGGCGAGCAGAGCCGCTTCGATGGCAATGGTGCCTGATCCACACATGGGATCGACCAGGGCCGATGACGGGTCCCAGCCTGCCGAGGCGAGTAGGCCGGCGGCCACCGATTCTCGGAGCGGCGCCTTCGCCGTGGCCTGTCGCCAACCGCGTTCGTGGAGTGGCGCGCCCGAGGCATCGACACTGACGGTGAATCGGTCATCTAGGCCCCGCACCACGACCAGCGGACCGGTTCCACCATCGTCACCCGCCACTTCGACCCCGGGGTCAGGGTCGACCCGATGCTCATCGCGATCGCCCCTAGCCGGGAAGGCGGCAGCGAAGCGTTCGCCCACCGCCCCGTCGTGCCAGAGCCTCGAGTGCCGGGTCGTCACCCGAAAGCGCGGAACGGCATCGCTGGGCAGCCACGGCGACCAGTCGATGGCGGTTATGTGCCGCTCTAGGTCGGCGAACGACCGTGCGGTGAATCTGTCGATCCGGACCAGGACTCGAGTCGCGCACCGGAGAAAGAGGTTGGCTGCGTAGAGGCGCCGGGTTGTGAGGCCTACCGACACGCTTCCCCGCCCGGTCCGCTCGGGCCGGGCACCGAAGGCCACCAGTTCGTCGACCACGAGATCCTCGAGCCCCGGCGGGCAGACAACCAGGCACGGATGGTCAGACGCACGGCGGCGGCCCATGGTGTTCAGAGCCCGAATGTCGCTGAGCGGACCTCAGCCACGCCGTCGTCGTCGCCGGTCAGGTCCACCACGGCGTGGTTTCGGCGTCCAAAGAAGTAAAGGGCCAGTTCGCCCGGCTCTCCGGTGACCATCACTGGTCGACCCGCTTCCGATGACCGTCGTCGACCGACGGTGACCGGATCCTGTCCCGGCCGAGCGATCGACAGGTCGACGTCGCGGATCTGCCGGACCTGCATCGAGGTTCGTCCTCGCTGGAACCGCCAGAGTGCGTCGCCGACGTCGCCCGCCAAGACCCGTGGGGTCCAACCGTCGACAGCCCGGCGGACGTCCTCGTGGTGGACGAAGAACTCGATGAGGTTCATCGGATCGTCGACCGGTCTCAGGACCGCCGGCGGCCCGGACCGCAGGCGACCGACGAGACGGTCCCATTCGGGCCGCCCTGCCAGGCGCTCCGTTACCCGGGCGGTGTGGCGAGCGAACGAGCCGCCGAGGACTAGGCCGGGGCCGACATCGGGGCGTCGCTCCCGCACCACCAGGTGGGCGGCTAGGTGCCGGGTCCTCCATCCGGCACACAGGGTCGGCGCGTCAGGGCCGACCTCTGACAGCAGGTCACACAAGACCTGGCGCTCATCGTGTGCGTGCTTAGCCATCGGTCCTACTCGACGAAAGTCTGTGTGGCCTCGCCTCGAAGCACGGCCTTGACGACCTTGCCTGAAGCGTTGCGGGGCAGCGGCTCGGACAACACTTCGAGGTGATCGGGCAACTTGTAGGGGGCGAGCGTCTCGCCACAAAACGCCCGCACCTCGTCGAGGTCGAGCGCCATGTCCGGCCGGACCACCACATAGGCCTTGACCTCCTGACCCAGAGTGCGGTGGTCGACACCGTCGACGGCGCACTCCACGACCGCCGGATGCATCTCCAGTCGGGCCTCCACCTCGCCCGGATAGACATTCTCGCCGCCACGGAGGATCAAGTCGCGCAACCGGCTGGACAGGAACAGTTGGCCTCCCTCGAGGCGCCCGTAGTCTCCGGTCTTCAACCATCGGCCTTCCAAGAGGGCCTCGGTAGTGGCCTCGGAGTCCTCCCAGTAGCCGGTCATGGTGAGCGGGCTACGCACGCAGATGGCGCCGTTCTCCCCCTCGGGAAGTTCGGCACCGTCCTCGTCGACGACCTTGAGCGACACCGTGGGCATGGCCATGCCGATGCTGTCGGCGTTCGCCCGAAGCATCTCGTTGCTGGCGTGGCTAACCATCCCGCCGGCCTCCGTCGACCCGTAGCCCGACGTAAAGGTGTTCACCAGATGGGGGAACCGCTCCTCGGTGGCCCGAAGGAGCTCGGGAGTGGTGGCCGATCCGCCGATGGCGATGGTCTCCACGAGGCTCACGTCGAGGTCTTCGATATCGGGGTGTTCCAGCAACCGGAAGATGTGGGTCGCTGTACCGTTCCAGGCGTAGATGCGCTCTTCGGTGGTGAGCCGGATGACCGTCGCCGGGTCGAATCGGCCCATGGGCCAGACGTTGCCGGCACCAGTGGCCATAGGGGTGATGCTGGCGCTCTGCAGCCCCGAGATGTGGAACATCGGGAACACGGCCAGCCGGGGGCGCGCCGCTCCCGACGTCGAGGCGCCGACCTGTGCCCCCTGGGCGGCACCGAGGAAGACGACGATCTGGACGAAGCCAATCAGGCTCCGGTGGCTCAGTACCGCTGCTCTGGGTCGTCCCGTGGTTCCCGAGGTGAACTGCATCAACGCTGGCTGGTCCTCGTCGATGTCGACGTCAGGCAGGTCGGCGTCGGGGGCAAAGTCGGCTAGGGCATCGAAGTCGTCCTCCATGACGACGACGGGCATGCCCGGATCGGCGCCTTCGAGGCGCTCGAGGCGCGGACGGTCGGCGACCAGCAGAGACGGGCGGGTCCGACCCAGCGCGTGTTCGATCTCGTCGCGGGTCCACCATCCGTTGCAGGCCACGACAACGGCCCCCAGGGACACGGTGGCCCAGAACGTCAGCATCCACTCCGGGCGGTTGGCGGCCAGGATGGCCACGCGGTCACCAGCGCCGATCCCGCGGTCGGACAGTGCGGAAGCCACCGAGGCGACCCGACGGACGTTGTCGGCGAAGGACAGTGCGATGCGCCGGTCCCCGTCGTGGAATACCGCATAGTCGATGTCGCCGTGACGGGCTGACGATGCCAGCAGGTCGCGTAGCGAGCCGAGTCGCTGGACGAAGACCTGCATCTCCTCACCGAGAACCTCTTCGGTGCCCATCTCGAACGGGGCACCGGGGGCCATGAGAGCCATGACCCGTTCCATGGGGTCGGGGGCCTCGGTGTCGCCCTCCCCTTGCTCTGTGGCTTCGACCGACACGAGTCTCCTCTTCGGCTGCAGTCGGCTCAGACGGCCGTCGGTGTTCCGACAAGGTCCTCGCGGAGCTGGCGCTTGACGAACTTGCCGTTGGCGTTGCGGGGCAACGACTCGTCGCGGAACCACACGTGCTCGGGCACCTTGAACCCTGCGATGAGGGTGCGGGTGTGGGCCTGGAGGTCGGCGGCCGTCAACTCGGCGTCGGGGAGGAGCACGACTGCCACCCCGACGACTTCGCCGTGCCGCTCATCGGGCACGGCGAAGACCGCTGCCTCAGCGACGGCCGGGTGCTCGTAGATGGCGGCTTCCACCTCCGCGCAGTACACGTTCTCACCGCTGCGGAGGACCATGTCCTTGGCCCGGTCGACCAGGAACAGGAAGCCGTCCTCGTCCAGATAGCCGATGTCCCCGGTGTGGAACCAGCCGTCGGTCAGGGCCTCGGCGTTGGCTTCCGGACGGTTCAGGTAGCCCCGGAAGACGTTCCCGCCCCGCACCCACAGTTCTCCGTGGCCTCCCGGCGACTGGTCGGTGCCGTCCTCGGCCACGATGCGGGCCTCCATGACCGGACACGGCGACCCAGCCGACGCCGGCTTGGCCAAGAAGTACTGGCCGGCGTTGATGGTGATGACGCCGTTGGTCTCGGTGAGGCCGTAGCCAGTGCTGGGGCGGCCTTCCATCCGGTCTTCGATCTTCTGGACCAGGTCGGGCTGCACGGCTGCACCGCCACCGCCGAGCGACGTGATGCTGGACGTGTCCCGGATGGCGAAATCAGGGCTGTTGATGAGCTCACGGGCCATGGTGGGCACACCGGTGAACGTCGTCGGTCGCTCCCGTTCGATGAGTTCCAGGGCCACCTCGGGGTTCCAACGGTGCATCAGCACGAGCTTGCCGCCGACCGCTGTGACCGGGTGCAGGCAGCAGTTGCAGCCCGTCACGTGGAACAGCGGTACGCCCAGCACGGAGCCGGGCATGGCGTCGCCGGTCTGCTTGTCCGACCCGGCCGGCGGCTCGCCAGCCGCCACGGCCTTGGCCTCGGCGCTTGCCTGCATCGTCTGCCAGAAGGCCAGGTTCAGCAGGTTGGACACCGCACCCCGATGGGTCAGCACGGCACCCTTGGGGTGCCCGGTGGTGCCCGAGGTGTAGAAGACGCAGGCATCGTCGTCGGTGTCGATGGCCACGGGTGGTGGTGCCGGCAGATCGACCGCCCCGGCCAGGGCGTCCGCCCAGTGGACGGCGTCATGGCCCAGATCGACCCCGTCGGCCCGGGTGGCTACGACGTGGAGCGATCGGTCGGCCCGCAGCACGTCGAGGTGAGGCGTCACCCTCTCGAACCGTTCGCCGTCGCACAACAGGACCTTCGGTGCCGAATCGGACAACCCGAA